>JBAPVZ010000358.1:0-2007 GCA_049283435.1 Candidatus Dormiibacterota bacterium | reverse complement strand
GCAAAGGACGGATCCGCCTAGCGGACGACGGCCACGATGTGTAGTCCAGGTTCCGCGAGGTCGGGATCTCCCTGAACGCGGGCCATCCTCCGGGCCGGCTGCGGGTGCTGCGGTGCCCGCAGGCTCCCGACGCGCCGCCGGCGAGTCCGACCTCGTGTACGTTGACGCCCATCGCCAGATGGTGGGCGCCATCGGGTCGACCGGCGACCTCGCGACGCCGGCTCGGCGCCTTCGCGATGCCACGGCAGGTGGATGTCCGGTCTGGACGGCTGGCTCCGACGTCTCTGGTGAGAGGCACTGCCCAGGTGCCAGAAGCGAGGAGGACACGATGAAGTACATGATCTTGACCTACGGCTCGCAGCAGGACTACGACGCCATGTCAGGGAAGGCCGCCGACAAGCCGGCCTGGTCCGCGGAGGACTTCGCGGCGATGGGCGCCTTCATGGAGTCGTTCAACCAGGACCTCGTCGAGTCCGGCGAGCTCGTCGAAACGCGAGGGCTGACCCACCCGGTCCACACGCGGCGCGTGCAGCTGCAAGAGGGGATTCCGGTCGTGACGGACGGCCCGTACGCCGAAACCTACGAGGTCCTCGCCGGCTACTGGATCGTGGACTGTGAGAGCTTCGATCGGGCGACCGAGATCGCCGCCCGGCTGGCGGCCTGCCCCGGTCCGGTCGATGCCTCTGCGGCAGTGGCGGACGTACGCCCGATCGCGGAATCGCGGGCCGAGCTTGCATCCTGACGCCCTCCTGCGTGACTCTGTGAAGAAGGAAACATGACCCGACAGGTGGCGACCATCGACGACTACCTCACCTCATGTCCCGAGAACGGCAGGGTTGCTCTGGAAAAGGTCCTCCGGACGATCCGCGAAGCCGTTCCCGAGGCCGGCGAGAGGATCAGCTATCAGATCCCGGTGTTCACGCTCGACGGCAAGGACCTGATCTATGTGGCGGCCTGGAAGAGCCATATCGGGCTCTATCCGGTGCCGACCGCGGATGAGGACCTGGAGCGGGAGCTCATCCCCTACCGAGCGAGCAAGGCGACCGTACGGTTTCCCCTCCGCGAGCCGATGCCGCAGGGACTCATCCAGCGACTGGTGGCCTCGAACGTGCAACGCCGGGTGCACCGTAAAGAACAGCCTGCCGGGTCAGGCGTCCGTGCGGTGCCGCCCGCGCGCGGCGTCTAGCAGGGTCCCCGGCCGAGCTGGATTCTGACCGCTGCTGTGCCGGCAACCGAGCTCGAGGATCTGCTGCGCCGGCTGGCGCCGCAGGTTCTGGGGGCGATCGTGCGGCGCTACGGCCACTTCGACACTGCCGAGGACGCGACCCAGGAGGCGCTCATCGCAGCCGCCGTGCAGTGGCCGAAGGAGGGCGTCCCCGAAAGTCCACGGGCCTGGCTCGTCACCGTCGCCTCACGAAGGCTGACCGACCTCCTGCGTAGCGAGCAGGCTCGTCAACGCCGCGAAGATGTCATCGCCCAGTGGACATTGCCCGAGCAGCAGCTCGCACCGGCTCCCGACCGCGCAGCGCCCGACGCTGACGACTCGTTGATTCTCCTCTTCATGTGTTGCCACCGGTCGCTGTCTATGGCATCGCAGATCGCGCTGACCTTGCGGGCCGTCGGCGGTCTCACCACCGCCGAAGTCGCCCGTGCGTTTCTGGTGCCGGAGGCGGCCATGACCCGACGCATCAGCCGGGCCAAGCAGCAGATCAGGGCGAGCGGCCTTGCCTTCCACATGCCGCTCGGCGCGGAGCGCGCCGACCGACTCGGCGCGGTTCTCCACGTGCTCTACCTGATCTTCAACGAGGGCTATGCCAGCACGTCCGGCCCGAGCCTGCAGCGCGGTGAGCTCGCAGCCGAAGCGATCCGGCTCGCCCGTATGGTGCATCGCCTGCTCCCCGACGATGGCGAGGTGACGGGGCTGCTCGCGCTGATGCTGCTCACCGACGCGCGCCGGCCGGCGCGCGTCGGTGAGCAGCATCAGCGCGAGCAGCCCCGTCACCTCGC
>JBAPVZ010000357.1:0-4028 GCA_049283435.1 Candidatus Dormiibacterota bacterium | reverse complement strand
CCGGTCACCCAGCTCCGCTCCGGGCGAAACCCCGGGGTCAGTTGACCTCGCGATAGTCGGCGTCGACGACGTCGCCCTCTTCTTCCTTCGGCTTCGCGCCGGGAGTCGCGCCGTCCTCGGAGGGCTGACCCTCCGCACCGCCGGTCGCCGCGCCCGCCTGGCTGTAGATGTGCTGGCCGACCTGCTGCAGCGACTGGTTGAGATCGTCCATCGCCTTGCGCAGGCTCGCCGCGTCGCCGCCCTTCGTCGCGCCGCGCAGCGCTTCCATCTTGCTGTCCAGGTCCGACTTCTGCTCGGCGGGAATCTTCTCGCCGTGCTCCTGCACGGTCTTCTCCGCCTGGTAGATCATCTGATCGGCCTGGTTGTGCAGCTCGACCTCTTCGCGCCGCTGCCGGTCCTCTGACGCGTGCGACTCGGCCTCGTGGACCATCCGCTCGACCTCGTCCTTGCTCAGCGTCGAGCTCGCCTCGATGCGAACCGACTGCTCGCGCCCGGTGCCGAGGTCCTTCGCCTTCACGCTCAGGATGCCGTTCGCGTCGATGTCGAACGTGACTTCGACCTGCGGCACGCCCCGCGGCGCCGGCGGAATCCCGTCCAGATGAAACTGTCCGAGCGTCCGGTTGTCGCGGGAGAACTCACGCTCACCCTGCAACACCTGGATCTCGACCGACGTCTGGTTGTCGGCCGCCGTGCTGTAGGTCTTCGCCCGGGACGTCGGGATCGTCGTGTTGCGTTCGATCACCTTGTCGGTGACGCCGCCGAGCGTCTCCACGCCGAGCGAGAGCGGGGTGACGTCGAGGAGCAGGATGTCCTTGACCTCGCCCTTCATGACACCCGCCTGGATCGCGGCGCCGACCGCGACGACCTCGTCCGGGTTGACGCCCTTGTGCGGCTCCTTGCCGCCCGTCAGCTCGCGGACGAGCTGCTGGACGCCCGGCATGCGGGTCGACCCGCCGACGAGCACGACCTCGTGGATCTGCTGGGGCGTCAGGTCCGCGTCACGCAGCGCGGCCATGAACGGCTCCCGCAGCCGTGCCGTCAGGTCCGACGTCAGCGACTCGAAGCGGGCGCGCGTCAGCGTCATCTCCAGGTGCTTGGGTCCGGTCTGGTCGGCCGTGATGAACGGCAGGCTGAGTGTCGTCTCGAGCCGTGAGCTGAGCTCGATCTTCGCCCGCTCGGCGGCCTCGGTCAGCCGCTGCAGGGCCTGCGGGTCGGCCTTCAGGTCGATCCCGTTCTCCTTGCGGAACTCCTCCGCCGTCCAGTCGACGATCTTGCGGTCGTAGTCGTCGCCACCGAGGTGGGTGTCGCCATTCGTCGCCTTCACCTCGAAGACACCATCGCCGACGTCGAGGATCGACACGTCGAACGTGCCGCCCCCCAGGTCGAAGACGAGGATCGTCTCGTTCGACTTCTTGTCCAGACCGTAGGCGAGGGAAGCCGCGGTCGGCTCGTTGATGATGCGGAGCACGTTGAGGCCCGCGATCTGGCCGGCGTTCTTGGTCGCCTGCCGCTGCGAGTCGTTGAAGTAGGCGGGAACGGTGATGACGGCGTCCGTCACCTTTTCTCCGAGGTACGCCTCGGCGTCCGCCTTGAGCTTCTGCAGGGTCATCGCGGAGATCTCCTCCGGGGTGAACTCCTTGCCCGCATTGGGAACTTCGACGACACAGCGGTCCTCGGGCCCGTCCTTGACCGCATAGGGGACGATCGTGCGCTCGGCGTCGACCTCGCCGTAGCGGCGTCCCATGAAGCGCTTGATCGAATAGATCGTGTTGGCCGGGTTCACGGCGGCCTGGCGTCGGGCCAGCTGGCCGACGAGGCGCTCGCCGTTCTTGGTGAACGCGACCACAGAAGGCGTCGTGCGCGACCCTTCCGAGTTCGGGATGACCACCGGCTCGCCACCCTCCATGACCGCGATCACGGAGTTCGTGGTGCCGAGGTCGATTCCTACCGTCTTAGGCATCTGAACCTCCGAAGCTGGATTGCATTGCTACTCAAGTACACACCTTTCCCTTCTCACCCCCGCGCAAAACGCGACGCCAACGAATGACGGAAAATCGAAACAGTGACAGATCATCTCGACTTCGACCCGGCGATCAGCTTCGGCGTCGGCACCATCGGTGAGCCGGGAGAGCGGCAGTTCTTCCTCCGCGCGCAGGGCGACGACCGCACGGTGCTGCTCGCCTGCGAGAAGGTCCACGTGCAGGGCCTCGCCGTCCGCATCCGCCAGCTCCTCGCCGAGCAGGGGATCGAGTTCGACCTGCCGGCCGCCCGGCCGCCGGCGCCCGCCGCGGCCGGCGAGCTGGACTGGCGGGTCGGCGAGCTGGGCCTCGGCTACCACGAGAAGAAGGGGCGGTTCGTGGTCGTCGTGCGGGAGTCACCCGAGGCGGAGGACGCGGAGGGTGCGACAGGCCGGTTCTGGCTCACGCGCGCGCAGGTGCGCACGTTCCTCGATCAGGCGGAGAGCGTCCTGTCGTCCGGTCGCCCGACCTGCCCGTACTGCGGGCTTCCGATCGATCCGTCGGGCCACCCGTGCCCGGCCGCCAATGGATCCCGTCCCGTCTTCTGAGCCGGCCCCCGAGCGGGAGGGGGATCGCCAGGCCGCGGTCGAGCGCGCACTGCGCGAGCTGCCGTCGCTGCATGCGGTCGGCCGCTTCGCGCGCTCCTCGAACGGCACCTTCCTCGCCTGGCTGGGTACCGCGCCGCCGGCGGAGGCGCTGCTGCGCCGGCTGCGCATGAACCCCGGCTGGGACGCGACCGAGGGCGACGGCCTGCTGACCGTGTACAAGCCGCGGCGCGGCGAGACGCCGCTCTGGGACTTCTCGCCGGGCACGCTGGCGTCGCGGGAGGTCGCGTCCTATCGCGTCGCCTGCTCGCTCGGCTGGCCCCGCATCCCCCCGACCGTGCTGCGGCGCGAGGGACCGTTCGGCGCCGGCTCGCTGCAGCTGTTCCTCGACGCCGACGAGGGCCTCGAACACCTGGAGGCGGGCGCGGTGGACCAGGCCCGGTGGTCCGAGATCGCGGTGTTCGACGTGCTCGTGAACAATGCCGACCGCAAGGGGGGCCACTGCCTGCTCGACGCCGCCGGCGCGCTGTGGGCGATCGACCATGGGCTGACGTTCCATCGCGAGCCGAAGCTGCGCACCATCCTCTGGGAGTTCGCCGGCTCGCCGCTGCCCGCCCGCCTCCGACCGAGCCTGGAACGGGTGGCGGCCGGGCTCCAGGGCGGCCGGCTCGCCCAGGAGCTGCACCCCCTGATCGAACCCGCCGAGCGGCGCGCGCTGCGGGGGCGGCTGGCCGCCCTGCTCCATCCGTCGTGGCGGTTTCCGGACCCCGGGACCCGCTGGGCCGTACCCTGGCCTCCCATATGAGGAGTCCTTGGGCCGCGCTCGCCTTCGTCCTCCTCTGGACGCCAGCGGTCATCGGATCGTTCTCGACGTTGGCGAGGCACCATCCCGGACCGCCGATCCCGGTCAGCTCGCCGACGCCGGTCGCCGTCCAGACGCCGACGCCGGCGCCCCCGACGCCGGTCGTCAACGTGACGCCGGCCGAGGGCAGCTCGGGCGATCAGGTGACGGTCAGCGGGTCGAGCTTCCCGCCGGGGAATCGGGTGCAGCTCTACTTCGACGGCACCAACCACCCGCTCGGCTCCTCCGTCGTCGTCGGCAACGACGGGACGTTCCAGCAGCCGGTGACCGTGCCCGCGGGCGCGACCCAGGCCGTGCACCAGATCTGCGCACAGGCCAACTCGCAGTCTCCCGCCTGCGCCCAATACCAGGTGATCGCGGCCGCCACGACGCCGACGCCGTCGCCGGCACCGACCCCGACGCCGACCACCAATCCGTCGCTCACGCCGGCCACCTCGACGCCGAACGCCGCCAGCTCGCCCGCCCCGCAGGGGATTCTCGGCGAGCTCTTTCCGGGGCTCCTGATCGTGATCGGCGTGCTCATCGTGCTCGCGATCATCGCGCTGATCCTGATCTTCCGCGGCCGCGGCAAGGAGCCGCCTGACTCGCCGGCCGGCCGGGGGC
>JBAPVZ010000356.1:0-3342 GCA_049283435.1 Candidatus Dormiibacterota bacterium | reverse complement strand
GAGCGACCAGTACCGCGTCGCGCATCTCCTGCGGCGGACGACGTTCGGCGCGACGCCGGAGGAGTTCGAGCGGGCGGCGAGCGACGGGTTCAAGAAGACCGTCGAGCGACTGCTCACCGAACCCCCGCAGGAGCCGCCGGACTTCCTGCACGGCAACCCCGAGAACGGCGTCGGCTACAAGATCGCCGAGCTGCAGCTCTGGTGGATTCGGCACCTGCTGACGACGAGGACGCCGTTTGCCGAACGTCTGACCTACTTCTGGCACGGTCACTTCACGAGCGACTACCAGAAGGTGGGGACGCGGACGCCCTTCCTCTACTGGCAGAACCGCACCTGGCGGCGGATCGCGCTGGAACCGTTCCACACGATGCTGCAGGAGGTGACGTCCGACCCGGCGATGCTCCGCTACCTGGACCTCGACACGAGCCTCGGCACCGCGCCGAACGAGAACTACGCCCGCGAGCTGATGGAGCTCTTCACGATGGGCCTGCACTACACCGAGGACGACGTGCGGGCGGCGGCCAAGGGACTCGCGGGCTGGGTCCCGCCGAAGCCCGACGGCACGACGACCCGGACGCTGGACACGCAGAACGGCGTCGTCCGCCAGTACGCGCTCTACGACCGGCAGAAGGCCGGCCGCCTCGCCGCGCGGCGTGCCTACCACGGGCCGCCATTTGCGTTCTTCGGCAAGGTGGCGCAATGGGACACCGAGGGAGTCCTGAATCAGATCCTCGCCCAGGAGTGGACGGCGCCGTTCATCGCCCGGGCCGTCGCCCAGGAGTTCCTGAGCCGGACGCCGGACGCGAGCTTTGTCAGCTGGCTCGGCGGCCGTTTCCGGCACAGCGGCTACGACGTGCGCGGCCTCTTCTCGGATCTCCTGACGAGCGATCAATTCGCCGCCGACCAGGCCTATCGCATGCTCGTCAAGAGCCCGACCGAGTTCATGGTCAGCGTGCTGAAGGCGCTCCAGGCACCGCAGCTGGCGACGCTTGCCGTGCAGTCGGCGCCTGATCTGGGGCAGGCGCTGTTCGACCCGCCCGACGTCAGCGGCTGGCCCCAGAACGACGCCTGGATCTCCTCCAACCAGATGCTGATGCGGGTCGACTTCGTGACCAAGGCGCTGCTCCGGCTGCGCTCCCTGCCCGCGTCGAAGTCGGCACTGTCGCAGCAGCTCGACGGCGTGCTCGCACCCCCGACGGCGAGCGCGCTGCGGAAGGCCGCGAGCGAGCAGCAGCGCTGGTTCCTGCTGCTCGCCGGACCCGAGTTCCAGCTCAAGTAAGGGAGGTAGGCAGATGGCTCGCACCGAGGTCGGCATCAACCGCCTGCGCAGGCGCGACTTCCTCCGGGCGGGGCTCGTGTTCGGCGCCGGGGCGAGCGGGCTCGCCGCCGGCTATGCCGCGGTCCCGGACGCGTTCGCGAGAGCGGTCTACGCCGCCAAGCAGAACGGCGTCACCAACGACCACGTCCTCGTCATGATCCAGCTCGCGGGCGGGAACGACGGCCTGCGCACGGTCGTCCCGCTCACCAATCCGGCGCTTCACGACCTGCGTCCGAAGCTGGCCGCGATGTCGGTCGGCGCTGCGCTTCCGGTGACATCGTCGCTCGGGCTCAACCAGAACCTGAAGGGCATCAAGTCGTTGTGGGACGCGGGCAAGGTCGCGATCGTCGAGAACGTCGGTTACCCGAACCCGTCGTTCAGCCACTTCGAGTCGATCCGGGTCTGGGAGACCGCCGACCCGACCCGGCGCGAGGTCGACGGCTGGCTGGGCCGGGCGCTCGCCGCCAGCTACGACTCGCAGGGCCACCCGCTGACCGGCTGCGCGTGTGGTGCGACCGAGGCGCCCGGCGCGCTGCGCGACCTCCAGGCGACGCTGACCGTGATCGACCAGCAGAAGACGTTCGGGTTCAACGGCGGGAGCGAGGTGGAGGCGGCCGTCGGCGCGCTGTACAGCGGCACCCCGGGCATCTACGGAGCGCTGTTCGACACCGCGGTCGCGACCGCTCGGGATGCCGTCGGTGGCGTCGCCAGGGCGGCGGACCGCTACCACGCGCAAGCGACCTACTCCGACCACCAGCACCTCGCCTACCCCTCCAAGAACCAGCTCGGGGCGGCGCTTCAGCTCGCCTCCGAGCTGATCGTCGGCGGCACCGGGGTCAAGCTCCTGCACGTGACGCTCGGCGGCTTCGACACGCACTACACGGAACTCAACCGGCACGACGACCTGATGGGCTATCTCGACGCCGCGGTCAGCGCCTTCTACCAGGATCTGACGGCGCACGGCGTCCAGCAGCACGTGCTGATGGCGACCTGGTCCGAGTTCGGCCGGCGCCCGCGCGAGAACGCGAGCGGCGGCACCGACCACGGCGCGGCGGCTCCCGTCCTCCTCATCGGCGACCCGGTGAAGGGCGGCGTGTACGGCTCGTCTCCCGACCTCTCGCAGCTCGACTCGACGGACAACCTCCGGTACTCCGTCGACTTCCGCTCGGTCTACCAGGAGATCCTCGGCGGTCACCTGGGCGCGGATCCGAAGGAGATCCTGGGCGCTGCGTTCGAGCCGATCCGTGTCGTCCGCACGCCGGCGTTCCACTACTGATGACACCGCTGACGGCGAAGCTGGCGGCCGCGCTGTTCGCGGGTGTCGTCGCGATCGCGGCCGGCGCCTACGTGAGCGGCCACCTGCGCAATCAGCAGGCGCCGCTCCGTCCGCCGGCCGCGGCCCAGACCGGTCTGGGGACCGCCGGCGCCGGCGTGCATCCGGCGAACGTCGCGCCGGTCACCTCGACCTACGCGTCATGACGGTCGCGCTCGGCCCCTCCGTGGTGCGCGACTTCACCGCGATGGGGACGAGCTGCCGGGTGATCCTCGCGCGCGAAGATGCGGCGGCGCTCGAGCGGGCGGAGCGGTGGGTGGAACGCACGGCCGCCCGCCTCACCCGCTTCGACGAGGACAGCGAGCTGTGCCGTCTCAATCGAGCGGCCGGCCACTGGATCCCGATCTCGCCGCTCCTGGAGCAGCTGCTCCGGACCGCGCTCTGGGCCCACGAGCGCAGCGGTGGGCTCGTGCACGCCGGGGTGCTGCCGTCGCTGCTCGGGCTGGGCTACCGGCGCCCGTTTCGCGAACGGCGGCTGCTGCCGATCCCGGCTGTGCCGCCCGCCCCGCCGCCGCCGCTGCCGGTCATGCTCACCCTGCGCCGCGGGGCGGCGCGACTGCGGCGGGGGACGGCGATCGATCTCGGCGGCATCGCGAAGGGCTGGATGGCGGATCGTCTGGCGGCGCGGCTCGACCAGCCGTCCGTCGTGAACCTCGGCGGCGACCTATTCGCGAGCGCTGGTGACAGCGCT
>JBAPVZ010000355.1:0-3078 GCA_049283435.1 Candidatus Dormiibacterota bacterium | reverse complement strand
CCGCCGCGGCCTTCGCCGGTCGCGGCCGCGCCGGCGTCGAGCGCTTCACGACCCATCGCGGCGGCACCGCTTCGTCAGCCGGCAAAGCACGCGACCCGTCGCGCTCGGCTTCGCTGGGCAGCAGCGCCGCGCCGGTTTCGGGGTCGGCCGGCGCCGTGCCGGCGCCCCCCGCGATCGAGCGCACGAACCCTGCCTGCGCCCGGAGCGTTCGGCGCAGCAGCCCACCCCAGGAATCGAGCAGCTGCTCCGCCTCCACGTCATGGCCCTGGTCGCGCAGCAGGCCCTGCAGGCGCTCGATGTTCTTCTCCGCCTCCTCGACCCGCTCGCGCAGCACCTCGTACTGCTGCAGAAGGGCCTCGTGACGGCTCTTGGGGACGACGCCGAGCAGACCCATGACCTGTTCGATCGGTTCCCGCTCGTCCTTCTTCGACGATCCATTCCCGCTCGCCCTCGCGAGCAGCCGTGCGATCTCGTCCTTCGTCAGCCCCGCCGCGACCGGCACCAGCGCCTCGACGACGCCGGCCGAACCCCGCATCACCCAGAGCATCCGCCGCCAGGTCGCGGCCGCCCGCGGGTCGAGGAAGCCGTCAGATCTCGCCATCGTCCGTCATGGTCCCCATCTTGCCCACTTGCCGAGCCCACTAACCGTTCGTCAGCGCGAGCGCCGTCCCTCGGGCATCCTGTAAGGCGTGTTACAGGTCCAGGTGACCGAGTTCGTCGTGCTGCTCTCGGTGGCGGCGATCGCGGGCACCGTCTTGCGGCGGCTGCCGATCCCACCGGCTGTCGTGCTCGCGGTCGTCGGCCTCCTCGCCGGCCTCGCGTTCGGACCTCTGCACATCGACCTGAGCCCGCGCCTGCTGCTTTTCGTGATCCTCCCCGGACTCCTGTTCGAAGCCGCGTTCAACCTTCGCGGGGACATCCTGCGGACGAACCTCGCCGTCGCGATCACGCTCGCGACCGGCGGCGTGCTGGTGACAACGGTCGTCGCCGGCCTGCTCGGCCACTGGGTGCTCGGTCTCAGCATCCCGCTCGCCCTGATCTTCGGCGCCGTCGTCTCCCCCACCGATCCGGTCTCGGTGCTCGCCGTCTTCCGCCGGCTCGGCGTCCCGTCGCGGCTCGCCAACCTGGTCGAGGCGGAGAGCCTGTTCAACGACGGGACCGGTGCCGTGCTGTTCACGGTTGCGGTCGCGGCGGCGGGGGCGGGTGGCTTGAGTCTCGGGTCGGGAGCGCTCGAGCTCCTTCGCTTGGCCGGCGGCGGCTGCGCGCTCGGGCTCGCGATCGGGTTCGTGCTGTCTCGCGTCACGATCCACATCGACGACGTGCAGGTCGAGATCACGCTGACGGCGGTGGCGGCGTACGGCGGCTACCTGCTCGCCGACTCACTGGGGACTTCCGGGATCCTCTGCGTCGTGATGGCGGGGCTGGTCCTCGGCAACTACGGGCGGCCGCGCGGCATGTCCGCCCGCACGCAGCACGAAGTCGGCGTCTTCTGGGACTACGTCACCTTCCTGCTGAACACGGCGGTCTTCCTGATCATCGGCCTCGACGTGCCCCGTGCCGATCTCCTGCAGGTGATCTGGCTGATCCTTCCGAGCGCGCTCGTCGTGCTGCTCGCACGCGCGGTCTCCGTCTACGGGCTGCTGGCCCTGCTCCGCCCGTTCCACCGTTCGGTCGGCTGGCGCTGGCAGCACCTGATCACCTGGTCCGGCCTGCGGGGCGCGGTCGCGATCGCGCTGCTGCTCACCCTGACCGGAAGCTCGTTCGCGCGACTCCGCGGCCTCGTCTACGGCACCGTCCTGCTCTCCCTCGTCGTCCAGGGGACCACCATGGGGCCGCTCGCCGGTCGGTTGCTGCACCGCCGTATGGGCCCGCCGGCGGTCGACTGAGGCGCGGACGGCGCCGGATACACTGCGAAACGTGACTTTCCTCCAGGCGCTCGTGATGGCCCTGCTGCAGGGCGTGACGGAGCTGTTCCCGATCTCCTCGCTCGGCCATGCGGTCCTCCTGCCCCACCTCCTGCACTGGTCGTTCAACGAGAACAGCCCGACGTTCATCCCCTTCCTCGTGCTGCTGCATCTGGGCACCGCGACGGCGCTGTTGATCCTCTACTGGCGCGAGTGGGTGAAGATCATCCGCGGCTTCGTGCGAGCCGCGCTGCGAGGCCGGGTCGAAGGCGCCGACGAGCGTCTGGCGCTGCTGCTCGTCGCGGCGACCGTCCCCGCCGGCATCATCGGCGTGCTCGGCCAGACGGCGCTGCAGGCCCTGTTCGCGAGTCCGCGTCCGGTTTCCGTCTTCCTCTTTCTCAACGGTCTCACGCTGCTCGGCGCCGAGCTGCTGCGCCGCCGCTCCGAGCACCAAGCCACGGTCGCGGCCGAGAACCGGCGGGAGCAGGAGTCGCATTTCCGCAGGCTGGAGCAGCTGCCCCTGGGGTGGGCGCTCGCGATCGGCTGCTTTCAGGCGTTTGCGCTGCTGCCCGGCTTCTCGCGGTCCGGCCTGACGATGGTCGGCAGCCTCGTCGCCGGCCTACGCCACATCGAGGCGGCGCGCTTCTCCTTCCTGCTCGCGACGCCGATCATCTTTGCCGCCGGCCTCGTCGACGTGCCTGACCTGCTCCATCCGGGGGTGCCGCTCGGGGGCTACCTGATCGCCGCCCTCGTCGCCGGCCTCGCCGCGTACGGCAGCGCTCGGCTGCTGCTCCGTTATTTCGAGGCGGGGCGGCTCGACCCGTACGGCTGGTACTGTCTCGCCGCGGGCGCGTTCGCCTTCTTCTTCATCCACTGACGACCTGGAGTTGCCCATGCGAGTTCTCCTGCCGATCGTGCTCATCCTGCTCGCCGTCGTCTTCGTCGTGCTCGCCGTGCTCTACGCGACGGGCACCGTGCACTACTTCACGACACCGGGCCCCCATTACAAGCACGCGATCCTGCTCGCCGTCCTGGCGGTCCTGGCACTGATCGGGGCGAACTTCGCGCGCCGGCGCCCGGCGTCCACGCGCTGAGCACCACGACGATCTACTATCCCGATTCGAGCGCCGCCGATGCAGCGAAAACGCTGGCCACGATGCTCGGTGAGCTACCC
>JBAPVZ010000354.1:0-2472 GCA_049283435.1 Candidatus Dormiibacterota bacterium | reverse complement strand
ACGTGCAGCCCGCCGAACGTGAACGAGATGCCGCAGGCGACCGCGTACCCGTAGTAGGGCGGGGAGTCCAGCGCCTGAGCCCAATTCGACTTCGGCGGTTCGACGTCCGCGCGCCGGCCGTCCTTGACCGCCGGATCGAACGGCCCCCCGGCGATCGCCGCGTTGAACGCCGTCACCGTCGCCGCCAACCCTCTGGGTTCGATGCCGAGCGCGTCCGCGAGCTCGTCGATCGTCGCCGCCTCGGCCCCGGTGATCGGCGAGCTGTCGTACTCCTCGCTGCGCAGCAGCGGCCTCGTCTTCGCGTCGAAGAGCTGGTACGCGACCCCGCCCGGCTGGCGCAGGATCTCGCGCCCGTAGCGCGCGTACGTGTAGTTGCGGAAGTCAGCACCCTCGTCCAGGAACCGACTGCCGTCGCGGTTGACGACGATTCCGAGCGGGTAGCTCTGGCGGGTCAGCTGGTTCGTCAGCCGGCGCTCCCCGCCGCCGCGCGGCGCTCCCGCGTCCCAGGCGACGCTGTGGCACGAGGTCCAGTCGCCGTGACCGGCGGCGCCGAGCTCGAGCGCCGACTCCTGCACCTCGCCGGTGTTGGTCGGCGTCCCGCGCACGAAGGCTCGATCCCACCCCTCGCCGAGATGGCGGGCCCGCCGCTCCGGGTCCGCTTCGAAGCCGCCGGACGTGAGGATGACGGCACTCGCGGTCACCGTCTCCCTCTCTCCGACGAGAACACCGCGCACCCGGTCCGCGTCTCCCACCAGACGCGTCACCGGCGCCCCGTAGCGGACGTCGATGCCGGCACCGGCCGCGGCCCGACGGTGATCCGCGAGGAGGCCCTTGCCGCCGCCGACGGTGCCGAGCGCGAGGCCGCCGAAGAAGCCGTAGCGACCGCCTCGCAGGTAGGCCTGCCGCTCGTACATCAGCCGCCAGTGAATGCCCTGGCGCGCGAGCCACTCGACGGTGCCGCGGCTCTCGCGGACGAGGACGGGCGCCATGGCGGGGTCGGTCCTGCCGTCGGTGACGCGATCGAGGTCACCTCGGAACTGGTCCTCGGTGTACGGCTCGAGGTCCGTCTGGCCGAGGCGATCGCACTCGTCGCGGTCGAGAAGCGGCGTCAGGTCGGGGACGCCGTCGTGGACGGTGCGGAACGCCCCCGCCGTGTAGAACGAATTGCCGCCCGCCTGTGGCTCCGCCGCCTTCTCCAGCAGCAGCACCGAGGCCCCGGCCTGGCGGGCGGCGCGCGCCGCGCAGAACCCCGCGTTGCCTCCACCGACGACGAGGACGTCTGGGCGGACGCTCATCGACGCCCGTCGCGGACGTGTGCCCGGCCGATGGCGGACGCGGCGGGATGCCGCGGGTGACCGGCCGGCGGCGCCTGCTCGGAGACGGGGTGCGTGTTATTGTCACCCGATTCGGCGGCGATCCAAGGGGAGGGCCTCAGATGAGTCAAGCGGCCTCGGGCACCGGCATCTCGGACCGGCTGGAGCGGCTCCCGTTCAGCAGGTTCCATCGCAACTTCCTCCTCATGGTGACGGCGGGGGAGTTCGTCGAGACGATGATGCTGCTCGGGAACGGCGTCATCCTGGCGATGATCGCGACGGTTCTCCATTTCTCCCCCACCATCAGCACCTACGTCATCCCCGTCTCGTTCTTCGCCGGCGAGTTCGTCGGCAGCATCGTCCTCGGCTATCTCGCGGACCAGCTCGGCCGGCGCACCGTGTTCGCGTTCGACCTGCTCATCTTCGGCGCCGGGATGATCATCGCGGCGTTCTGGAGCAACCCGATCCTGATCGCGATCTTCGTCTTCGTTGCCGGCGTCGGGGTGGGGGGTGAGTTCCCGCTCGTCGACACGTACACGACCGAGGTGTTCCCCGGGCTGCAGCGCGGTCGGCGGATGGCCACGGTCTACACGCTCGCGGTCATCGCCGCACCGGTGGTCGCCGTCCTCGCCTACGTCCTCTCGCACCCGAAGCCGGGACCGTTCTCCTGGCGCATCCTGTTCTGGATCATCGGGGTCCTGGCCCTGATCGTCTGGTTCGTGCGGCTGCGTCTGCCGGAGTCGCCGCGCTGGTTGGAGGTCCGCGGTCGGGACGCCGAAGCCGAGCGTGGGATCGCCGACATGGAGGAGCGCGCGAAGCAGGAGCACGGCCTGCAGGAGCTGCCGCCGCTGCCGGAGCGGTTGCACGTGCCCGAGCGGCCCGCTCGCTGGCTGGACATCTGGGCTCCCGACCTCCGCGGCCGGACGGTGATGATGCTCGTCTTCCAGTTCTTCCAGTCGGGGATCTTCTACGGGTTCACCGCGCTCGCCCCGACCTTCCTGCTCCACAAGGGAATCAGCCTGGTCCACACGCTGCTCTTCACGATGATCATCTATTCCGGCTACCTGGTCGGCAGCATCTTCAACATCTTCATCATCGATCGGGTCGAGCGGAAGTGGGGGATCGTCGTCACGGCCATCCTCGCCGGCGTGCTGGGCAC
>JBAPVZ010000353.1:0-3099 GCA_049283435.1 Candidatus Dormiibacterota bacterium | reverse complement strand
GCCGAGGACCTCGACTCGCTGGCCGCCGCCACGCCGCCGCGTTCGCCGACCGTCCGGCTACTACCCGGGTTCGACCAGTGGGTGCTCGGTCCGGGCACCGGGGACCCCCACATCTTGGTGCCGTTCCGGCGCCGTCTCGTGAGCCGGCAGAGCGGGTGGATCGCCCCGGTCGTCGTCGCCGACGGTGTCGTCAGCGGGACCTGGGAGCTGGGTGCGAACGGGGTGCGCCTCAACTGGTTCGCGGAGGCGGGGCGGCCCCCGGCGGACTCGCTGCAGAGGGAGCTGGACCGGCTCTCGGTGATCCTCGATCGCGGTCTGAATCTCGAGATCGTCGTCGCCTAGTCCGCGCCGCACCGGCTCGTCACGCGCCTGGCGGTAGCCGGACACGGCTACGGTGATCCCCCGGCCGGAGACCGGCGAATGCGATTCCCGATTTCCGACGCGAAATCGGAACGAATCGCAATCCCTGGGGGTTGCACTTTAGGTAGAGCCCAAGATATAGTCAGAAGTCCCCGGCGGCGCGGCTACCGCCCGAACCTGTCAGCGTCCTCGTTCCAGGAGTTGCGCGTCATGCACACGTCAAAGATCGTCAAGCGAACCGGTGACATCGCCGCGTTCGACCGCGGCCGCATCGAAGGCGCCCTGGGCCGAGCGTTCGCCGCCACCGGGCAGACCCCGCCGGCCGACCGGCTGACCGCCATCGTGGACGATGTGGTGCAGGAGATCGACCGCCGGTTCGTCGATTTCTACCCCAACGTCGAGAACGTCCAGGACGTCGTCGAGAAGCACCTGATGCTGGCCGGCTTCTACGAGACGGCGAAGGGGTACATCCTCTACCGCGCCCAGCACCAGGAGCAGCGGCTGGCCGGGGTCGAGCAGTCGGCCGACGCGGCGCGCCGCGGCATGCTCACCGTCGTCGCCGAGGACGGTCGCGCGTCGCTGTTCAACGTGCGCAAGCTGGAGGCGACCGTCGAGCGCTGCGCGAGTGGCCTGCCGGACGTCTCCGTCGGCGCGGTCGTCGACGAGGCGGTGAAGCACGTCCACGACGGCATCCCGACCTCGCAGATCGGCCGCGCGCTCGTCATGGCGGCGGCGTCGATGATCGAGCGCGACCCCGGCTACAGCCGGCTCGCCGCTCGTCTCGAGCTGGAGGGGCTGTATCGCGAGGTGACGGGGGAGACGCCGGCGAGCCCGGATCGCGACGGCGCCTACCGCGCGGCGTTCGCGCTCGGCATTCGCAACGGCGTTCGCGGCCGCATCTTCGACGGGCGATTGACGAAGCTCGACCTGAACCGGCTCGCCTCGGCCCTGCGGCCGGAGCGCGACGACCTCTTCCAGTACCTCGGCGTGCAGACGCTCGCCGATCGCTATCTGGCTCGCGAGGAGGGCGCGCTCCTGGAGCTCCCGCAGTCGTTCTGGATGCGGGTCGCGATGGGGGTGTCGCTCGACGAGGCGGAGCCCGAGGTGCGGGCGATCGAGTTCTACGAGCTGATGTCGCAGCTCCGGTACGTGCCCTCGACGCCGACCCTGTTTCACGCCGGCACGCCGCACGCCCAGCTCTCGTCCTGCTACCTGACGACCGTGAAGGACGACCTCGGCCACATCTTCAAGAGCCTCGCCGACAACGCGCAGCTCTCCAAGTGGTCGGGCGGCCTCGGCAACGACTGGACCGCGGTGCGCGGGACCGGCTCGCCGATTCACAGCACGCACGTCGAGAGTCAGGGCGTGATCCCGTTCCTCAAGATCGCCAACGACGTCACGATGGCGATCAACCGCAGCGGCAAGCGCCGCGGCGCAACCTGCGCCTACCTCGAGATCTGGCACCTCGACGTCGAGGACTTCTGCGACCTGCGCCGCAACACCGGCGACGAGCGCCGGCGCACGCACGACATGGACACGGCGCTCTGGGTGCCCGACCTGTTCATGAAGCGCCTCGACCGGGATGCCGATTGGACGCTGTTCTCGCCGGACGAGGTGCCCGACCTGCACGAGCTGTACGGCGCCGCGTTCGAGCGCAGGTACGAGGACTACGAGGCGCAGGCGGCGCGCGGTGAGCTGCGGCTCGCGCGCAAGGTGCCCGCCCGCCAGCTGTGGCGCAAGGCGCTGACGATGCTGTTCGAGACCGGGCATCCCTGGATCACGTTCAAGGACCCGAGCAACGTGCGCTCGCCGCAAGACCATGTCGGGGTCGTCCACAGCTCGAACCTCTGCACCGAGATCACGCTCAACACCTCGCCGGAGGAGACCGCGGTCTGCAACCTGGGCTCGGTCAACCTGGCCCGGCACGTCGGCGATGGCCGGCTCGACGAGCAGCGCCTCGGCGAGACGGTGCGACTCGCGATGCGGCTCCTCGACAACGTCGTCGACCTCAACTTCTACCCGACCGAGGAGGCGCGCCGTTCGAACCTGCGACACCGGCCGGTCGGCCTCGGCGTGATGGGCCTCCAGGACGCGCTGTTCGCCCTCGACCTCGCCTACGATGGCCAGGATGCGATCACGTTCAGCGACCGCACGATGGAGCTGGTCTCCTACCACGCGATCCTCGGTTCGTCCGAGCTGGCCCGCGAGCGCGGCGCCTACGAGACGTTCGCCGGCTCCAAGTGGGATCGCGGCCTGCTGCCCTACGACACGATCGCGCTGCTGGAGCAGGAGCGCGGCGAGAAGATCGAGGTCGGCCGCGAGATGGCGCTGGACTGGGCGCCGGTGCGGGCGGCGATCGCACAGCACGGGATGCGCAACTCCAACACCATGGCCGTCGCGCCGACGGCGACGATCTCCAACATCGCCGGGTGCTACCCCTGCATCGAGCCGATCTACAAGAACCTCTACGTGAAGGCGAACCTGAGCGGCGAGTTCACGATCGTCAACGAGCATCTCGTCAGCGACCTGAAGGAGCTCGGTCTCTGGGGCCCGGAGATGCTGGAGCGGCTCAAGTACTGCGACGGCAGCGTCCAGCCGCTGCCCGAGATTCCGGACCGGCTGAAGGCGAAGTACCGCGAGGCGTTCGAGGTCGATCCGATCGCGGCGCTGCGGGCGACGGCCGCTCGGGCGAAGTGGGTCGATCAGAGCCAGTCGCACAACGTCTTCCTGCGCGGCGCG
>JBAPVZ010000352.1:0-3434 GCA_049283435.1 Candidatus Dormiibacterota bacterium | reverse complement strand
TGGCTGGACGGGACAGTGGTGAGCGGCGAGAGCGAGGCATCGGCTCGGCGGTCCTGCGGTGGAGGCGTCTCGTCGCGGTGCCGGCACTTGCGGTGCTCGGGTGCTGGATCGCGTGCGCGATGGGAGCGGCCCCGACGGCGAGCGCGGCCGGGACCACGGCCTCGACGCTGATGCCGGCGGCTTCGGATCCGCCGGCATTGACCGCCGCCTATGCCGGCGCTCGCGGGCTCCCCACGTCCGCGGTCGGTGCGATTCGCACCGGCTCGCTCCGGCTGGCGTCCGAGGCGGGCGGCGCGCAATGGGCGATGGCAGCGTTCGTCCCTTCCTCCAGCGCGACGTCGGGCCAGCGGCTCGGCTTCCAGGACGGGGGCAGCACCGGCATCTTCGAGCGCACGGCCGGAGCTTCCTGGCACCTCGTCGGGCTCGGCGGTGAGCCGTTCCCGTGCCCGGGTCGCCTGCCGGCGGCGGTGCAGTCGGCATGGGGCCTCGCCACGCCCCCCGGGTGCAACACCGTCCCCTCGGCGCCGCAGGCAGGTCACGACGCGGCGCAGATCGTCCCCACCGGCGCGATCGGGGCGGCGGCGGCCCGCATCGCGCTGAGCCAGGTCGGCGTCTCCGACACGCCGGTCGTGCACAACTTCGACGGCGTCGACTGCGATCCCTACACGACGCTGGTCGGCCCGGCGATCCCGAACAGCGACGGTTGCGGGTTCAACGACAACTTCCAGGTCCAGAACCAGAACGAGTTCTGGTGCTCGGACTTCGCGAAGTGGGTCTGGGAGCAGGCGGGCGTCACCGCCGACGTGAACACGATCAACGCGGGATCCGTCTCCTTCTATGCCTGGGGCAAGGACCAGGGTGAGCGGATGCCCGTCGATTCGACCTCGCCGCAGGTCGGCGACGCGGCCGTCTTCTTCCCGCCGGGCCCGATCTCGGCCAACGGCTACGCCGATCACGTCGGCATCATCACGAAGGTCAACGGCGACGGGACCGTGAACATGGTCAACGGCGACTTCCTCGCGGCCGACAACATCCACGCCGAGTACGACACCAACCTGCACCTCGCGACCTGGGCCTCGCAGGTCTGGAACCAGGGCGAGCAGTGGGTGTTCGTCGCCCCCCCGACGACGACGGCGCACGCCGCCCCCGGCATCTCGATGCAGGGTCCGTCGCTCGCGGTCGCCTCGACGACGGTCGGGTTCACGTCGCACGCCGCCGAGCAGGGCGGCTCGATCACGAGCTATCTGTGGACGTTCGGTGACGGCGGCTCGGCGACCGGGGCGAACGTCACCCACGCATTCCGTAATGCGGGCCGGCAGACGGTGACGATGACCGCGACCTCGAACTTCACGACCGCGCGCACGAGCACGATGAACATCGACGTCGTCGACCAGGGCGGCCCGACGGCGTCGACGCCGAACGGGCCCGAGTACTACACGACCCAACCGGTGGACCAGCAGCTGTTCCACACTTCGTCGAGCGGCGCGCTGAGCCAGGAGTACTGGGACGGCACGAAATGGAGCGACCAGACGCTGGCCGGCAGCCCCGCGAGCGGCACCCCACCGACCGCGCTCAACTACGCGAACGCGAACGACCAGATGACGCAGCACGTCTTCTTCCGCGCGGCGAGCGGGCAGCTGACGCAATCGTCACTCGGCGCGAGCGGCTGGGTGACCCAGACGCTGCCGGGAATGCTGCGGCAGGGAAGTCCGGTCGCGGCCGCGCTCGACGAGCAGAGCGGGACCCTGCTCCCGGACGTGTTCTACGTGAACGCGAGTGGCAGTCTCGCCGAGACGTCGCAGGGTGCGAGTGGCACCTGGGTGACGACGACACTGCCCGGCGACCCGGCGGCGGCAACCGCCCTCACGGTCACCGATCAGGTCGTCGGCGGCCTCCTCCAGCAGGATCTGTTCTACATCGATGCGAGCGGGAACCTGGCGACGACGCTCTGGAACGGCCGGGCGTGGCAGAGTGGCGCGCTGCTGGGCAGCGTCAAGCCGTCGCCGGCAACCGGGCTCTCGGCGGCGGCCTACGGAGCGGACGGCCGCGACCTGTACGTGTTCTTCACCGACGCGACGGGCCGGCTCGCGGCCGCCGTGTACGAGGGCGCGCAGCAGGCCTGGACGGTGCGTCGCCTGGCCGGCTCGACCCGGGCTGGCGGCGCGATCTGGTCGACCGAGTACCTGGCCTCGGCGTCGACGGGATCGCTCGCGCTCGAGGTCTTCTATCTGACCCCCTCGGGGGCGGTCGGCAACACCGCGCTGTCGGGCTCGACCTGGACGACGAGCACGCTGCCGGGAACGGCGACCCGCCTGCTCGGGGCGAGCGCATACCCCGACGGGGTGCAGGGCCAGAACGTGTTCTTCGCCGGCGGCAGTGCGGTCGAGCTCGATTCGTTCAACCCGCAGACGGGGACCTGGACGGAGGTGACGCTGCCAGGCTCGACGAGCTAGGGGAGCGGGGCGACACCTAGCTGGCGTCGACGAAGAACGTCATGGTCGTGGGGCTTCGGGGATATTGCCCAGGCGTTCGTCGCCGACGAGCCGCTGCAACTCGTCCGGAGACAAGTACGGGCCGTGCATCGCTCCGATAGCGGCAAGCGCGGTGAGTCGCTGCCCCCGATGCGGCAGGTCGTAGCGAGCGTCGATGGCCTCCCGCACCAGGCTCGCGACCGAGCGTCCCTGCTCCCGGGCCTCGGCCTCCAGCCGGGCACGCTGTTCGGGTGTCAGGAGAATCTGCATCCGCTCGGTAAGCACGCACCGAGTATACCTAGATTGTGCTACCGTGTAGTCACAATGAGCGCCAGCGTGGGCGTACGTGAACTGCGCCAGAATGCGAGTGGCCTGCTTCGGCGGGTGAAATCGGGTGAGGTCATCGACGTGACCGAACACGGTCGCCCGATCGCTCGTCTGGTGCCGTTCCGGCCCGGCCTCCTCGATCAACTTGTCCTCGAAGGAAGGGCGACCGAGGCGGAAGGCGACCTGCTGGACGCCATGCACGAGCTGGGTTTGCCGGCACCGTCGAAACCGGGGCAGATCCCGGTGTCGCAGGCGCTGGCCGAGCTCCGAGCCGATGAGCGATAGGTTCGCCTATCTCGATACCTCGGCCTTCGTCAAGCTGGTGATTTCCGAACCCGAGTCCTCTTCTCTGGAGCAGTTCCTCGAGCGGTGGCCGCGGCGAGCATCGTCGTCGCTGCTGCGGACAGAGGCGGTGCGCGCCTTGCGGCGCGCCGGGCGCGGGGACCGTGTCGGCGCGGCCCGCCGCCTGTACCGACGACTCTGGCTCGCCCGGATCGACGAGCCGTTGCTCGAGGCCGCCGGTTCGCTCGGTTCGGACGCTCTCAGGACCTTGGATGCGATACACCTCGCGACGGCTGTCGCGATCGGTCCCGATCTGGGTGTGCTCGTCACGTACGACGAGCGTCTGGCTGCAGC
>JBAPVZ010000351.1:0-1531 GCA_049283435.1 Candidatus Dormiibacterota bacterium | reverse complement strand
CGCTGTCGCCGAGGATCAATACGACCTGTGGATCGGAGACGAGGCGTGGGATGTCGACTACTTACTGCACGAGAATCCCGAGCTGAAGACCGCCGCGTATGCCTGGCTGACCGACTTCGTCGGCTTCCTCCCGCTCCCGGAGGGCGGAGATCACGAGGCCCTCTTGGCCGCCGACTACAACGCCGAGATGATCGAGCACGTCGAGCGGTTTCCGCGCGTGCGCGACCGCGCGATCTTCGTCGGCGAACCAGCCGACATCGTCCCGGGAACCTTCGGTGCTGACCTGCCCGACATCCGTGCCTGGACCGAGCAGCACTATGACTTCAGCGGTTACATCCCGGCAGTCGATTTCGCGTCTCTGCCTCCTCGCGAAGAGGCCCGCGCGGCGCTCGGCTGGGGCGCCGAGGAGACGATCTGCCTCGTCGCCGTGGGCGGCACCGCGGTCGGGGCTCCGCTGCCGCGCCGTGTCATCGACGCGCTGCCGGCAGTGAGTGAGCGGCTGCCGGGCCTGCGCATGATCGCCGTAACCGGTCCACGCATCGATCCTGCGTCGCTCCCCTCCACGCCCGGACTGGAAGTGCACGGCTACGTACATGCCCTGCACCGTGAGTTGGCCGCCTGCGATGTGGCGGTCGTCCAAGGCGGCCTCACGACCGGCATGGAGCTGATCGCCGCCCGCCGACCGTTCGTTTCGCTCCCACTGCGGCGGCACTTCGAGCAGCGGCTACACGTCCGCCACCGGCTCGAACGCTACGGCGCCAGTGTCAGCCTCGAGTACACCGACGCGACGCCCGAAGCGATCGCCGACGCAGTCGCCGGAGCGTTGGCGACACCGGTCGCCTACCGACCGGTCCCGACCGACGGCGCCGCACGGGCCGCCGCGCTGATCGCGGAACTGCTGTAGCCGCTGCCGGTTCGACGGGCGCCTATGCGGCGATGGCGATGTCGCCTTCCGCGCGAGGGAAGGAGTCCAGCGCCTCGGTCGCGACGAGCACCACGCGCCGGAGCGCACCTGGCTCGGCGGAGTTGTACAGCGGGCTCTCCACAGCGTTGCTGAGCATCCGTTCGCCGATCGCGATTCCCTCGGCGAGCACGGGCTCTGGGGAGTTCAGTCGCGCGATCATCGCGTTGATTGCGTCTTGCGCCTCGAGGACCGCCGCCCGTTTGATGATGATCACCCGCATTCCGGTGCGACGGGGAGCGCGCGCCTCGCTGACGATGCCTCGCAGCGTTCGCGCGAGCTGCCTGCGCCGGCGGTCGCTGGTCAGCTGGGCCGCGCGCAATGCGAGCTCGGGAGACGAGCCAGGGGCTGCGCCGTCGGCCAGATCGCGGGTGAGGTGATCACGGCGTGCAAGAACGCGGATCCTCAGCCCGACTGACGGCGTCGCCGGCAGAAGGGA
Organism: Candidatus Dormiibacterota bacterium; assembly: GCA_049283435.1. GTDB lineage: Bacteria > Chloroflexota > Dormibacteria > Dormibacterales > Dormibacteraceae > CAVTSA01. The sequence goes on along the minus strand of JBAPVZ010000351.1, from coordinate 131 downwards.
GTGATGCTGATCGCCCTCGCCATTGGGCCAATCGTGCCCCTGGGCAGGCTGGGACTCAAAAAAGGGGGACATTTCACACTCCTGCTATCGCCTGGTGCCGGCGGCCGGGGTCGGGGCCGGTGAAGCAGTCA
>JBAPVZ010000350.1:0-2532 GCA_049283435.1 Candidatus Dormiibacterota bacterium | reverse complement strand
CGGGGTACCTCCTACGCGCCTCGGCGCGACTGCCTCTCCAGCGGGTGGCCCGCGTCGGGGGGCTTCCTGGCTCCGGAACCGTGGGCAGCCGCTCGCTCGAGCCGGATGAGCAGGCGATCAGGCAGCTGGTCGTCGACGGCGGGCAACGACCGCCATCCTACCGCTCAGCCGGATTGGCCGGACGTCGCCTGCGCCTGGACCCCCGTGGGCTGGGGTGCGGGCCACGCCGTCTGCACGTCCTCCTGGACCGGCCCCGTGTTCGCCTTCTGGAAGGCGTTCGTCTTCGCGAGCGCGGCGTACACCGCCGCCGCGATCCTCGCGTGACCCTGGTTGTTAGGATGGAAGCGGTCGCCGCGCCCGAACGCGGTCGGGCGCCCGACCGGGCCATGGAACTTCGCGACCTGATAGATCGGTGAGAGCGACAGGAACGTCCCGTGAGCCGACTTGCACGCGTGCTGGTCCAGCGAGTTGTAGGCGGTCGCCGGGATGCCCGCGCGATTGACGCTGAACTCCGGCTCCCAGGCGCCCAGGCAGAGCAGTGACGCCTTGGGCGAGGTCGCCCGGACCTGGTTCAGGAGCTGGTCGACGCTCTGCTGGTACTGGAGCAGGGGTGTGCCCAAGATGAAGTCGTTCGTGATCAGCTGCGTGATCACGATGTCCTGGTTGGTCGGGATCATCCACGTCCGGTCGGCGGCGATCGCGGCTCCGGGCACCGAATCGATGATCATCGAGACCGGCCGGCGGTTCTTCTGTTCGATCAGGCGAGCCAGGTCGGCCGTGTAGTCCTTGCGCGTCGAGGAGGCGCCCCAGCCACGACTCACGCTGGCCCCGATCACGAACACGCGCAGCGGCGCCACCGTCGCGTGCGGCGTCAGCGGCCCGTCGGGGGTCTGCGCGGGGGCACGCGCCCCCGCCCGCGGGATGGCTGCGGTGCTGGACGCGTTCGCCCGAGAGGTTCCGATCTGCCCGCCGAGGACGACGAGAAGCACCACTGCAGCGATGGCGACCCCGGCCCGAGCAAGGAATCGGTAAGAACTCACGGTCGTATCTTCTCACGCCGTTCTTACCCTTTGCACGGGATTCTCTAACGGCGCGCCCCCGGGACAACGCGTGGGCCGGGTGTTCTCATCGTTCTCCTATGCTTGCGAACGCAGGCAGATGGGCGACCAGGTGCCGTCGAACAGGATCGAATCAACCGCCGAGGCGGCGCGCCTGGTCAGGGACCGGCGACTCGCGCTGGGCCTGACGCAGCAGGACCTCGCGACGCTGGCGGGCGTCGGTCGCAGTGTCGTCCAGAAGCTGGAGGCGCCCTCGGGCGCGATCAGTCTGCCCGGCTTTCTGCGACTGCTGCAGGCGCTCTCGCTCGATCTCCGGGCCAGCGAGCGCGCGCCCGCGGCAGCGCCGGCCGGCGAGCAGGACGAGCTGCAGCCGGCACCGACCGCAGTCGCCGAGACGACGAGCGAGGAGGAGGGCCGCTACCGCGTCTGGGTGACGATCGGCCCCCCGACCCTGTCCTTCCGGGCGGTCGCCCGCATCGTGCGCCACGTGTACGAGACACATCCGCACCTGGGCGTCGTCGCCTCCGGTTCCGGCCGCGGCGGCCAGGCCTTGAGCTTCGGCTGCGACGCTGCGGGAGCGACCGCCGCGCGGCGCCTGGCCCGGCGCGCGCTCGTCGACGCGATTCGCCACGTCGGGATGACCGACGAGGTGGAGATCGGCGAGATACGCGTCGTCATCGGGACCTGAGCGCGCCACGCGGGGGCGTCTGTGAGCGTCGCCGGGGCTCGCAAACGTGCGTTCGGATAGCCTTGCCGGTGATGATCGCACCCCTTGACCGGCGCCGCTGTCCCTGGGGCGCGAACGATCCCCTGCTGCTCGCCTACCACGACGAGGAGTGGGGCGTGCCGTCGCGGGACGAGCGGCACCTGTTCGAGATGCTGGTGCTGGAGGGTGCGCAGGCGGGCCTCAGCTGGCGCTCGATCCTGCAGCGACGCGACGGCTACCGGCACGCCTTTGCCGACTTCGATCCGGCCGCGGTCGCGTCCTACGACGAGCGGCGCCGGCGGGAGTTGCTCATTGACCCGGGGATCATCCGCAACCGCGCGAAGATCGCCGCCGCGGTCGGCAACGCGCAGGCCTTCCTGCGCGTCGCCGAGGAAGCCGGAAGCTTCGCCGCGTTCCTGTGGTCGTTCGTCGACGGCCGGCCGATCGACCGCCGGGCGCAGCGCCTCGACGACGTCCCGGCGCTCGACGACCGCTCGACGGCGCTCAGTCGCGCGCTGCGGCAGCGTGGATTCCGTTTCGTCGGGCCGACGATCTGCTATTCGCTGATGCAGTCGGTCGGCCTCGTGAACGACCACCTCGTCGACTGCTTCCGCCACGATCAGGTGTCCCAGCTGGGGAGCGCTTGATCGAGCACCGACGGGGCATGCCGGCCCGGGGGTGCAGCGGCAGCCCCCGGCCGGCGTTTCCCCCCGGCACGGTTCAGCGGGCGATGCCGCCGCCGAACCGGCTCACGTCGCCGGCGGTGAT
>JBAPVZ010000349.1:0-2078 GCA_049283435.1 Candidatus Dormiibacterota bacterium | reverse complement strand
GTGCAAGATCGCCTCGCCGAGCGACGCTACATCGGCGACCGTCAGCTCAGCACCGCGATCTTCCTCGCGCTGCGGCTCCAGAAGCCGCTCTTCATGGAGGGTGAGGCGGGGGTCGGTAAGACCGAGGCGGCGAAGGTGATGGCGGACGTGCTCGGCGCCCGGCTGATCCGCCTCCAGTGCTACGAGGGCATCGACGTCTCGCACGCGGTCTACGAGTGGAACTATCCGCGTCAGCTGCTCCACATCCGGATGCTGCAGGATGCGAGCGCGCAGGATCGGCAGCACGCGGAGCAGGCGATCTACGGCCCCGAGTTCCTGCTGCGCCGCCCGCTGCTCGACGCGATCGACAACGACGATCCGGTGCCGCCGGTGCTGCTGATCGACGAGATCGACCGCTCGGACGAGGAGTTCGAGGCGTTCCTGCTCGAGCTGCTGAGCGACTTCCAGGTGTCGATCCCCGAGCTGGGCACGATCACCGCCAAGGCGCCACCGTTCGTCGTCCTCACGAGCAACCGCACGCGTGAGGTGCACGATGCGCTGAAGCGGCGGTGCCTCTACCACTGGATCGACTACCCGACGATCGAGAAGGAGATCTCGATCGTGCGGGCGCGGGCACCGGAGGCATCGGAGCTGCTCGCGCGCCAGGTGACCGCGCTCGTGCACGAGCTGCGCCAGATGGACCTCTACAAAGTGCCGGGCATCGCCGAGACGCTCGACTGGGCACGCTCGCTGGCGACGCTCGGCGCCACCCAGCTCGATGCCTCGCTCGTCGACGCGACGCTCGGAGCCGTGCTGAAGTACCAGGAGGACCTGGAGCGCGTGCGCGAGACCGCGCCGGAGCTCGTGGAGCGCGCCGCCGGCACCTGACGCCCCTCCTGACCGCCCCTCCTGACCGCTCGTACGCTGGATCCCATGAGCACGCAGGCAGCGCGGGAGTCGGCGACGCCCGACCTGGTGCCGCGCGTCGCCGCGTTCGGCCGGCTGCTGCACGACGTCGGCCTGGAGGTCGGCCCCGCGCGCCTGCAGCGGGCCACCGACGCCCTGACCTACGTCGACCTCAAGGACCAGGTGGCGTTCCGTGACACGCTGCGCGCCTGCCTCGTCTCGCGGCGCGACGCGCTGCCGATCTTCGAGGCGGCCTTCGACCTGTTCTGGGCACCGCCCGAGCCCAACCTGACGGCCGGCAGCGTGCCGGGCAAGTCGCGGCCGCTGCCGATGGCGCCCGAGCGCGCGAAGGCCTGGATGGATCTGCTCGGGCTCAACCGGCCGAACACGCCGCGCCAGCGGGAGGAGGAGGTGCGGCCGGAATCGAGCTCGGGCTACAGCCAGCAGGAGCTGCTCCGCCAGAAGGACTTCGACGAGCTCAGCTGGGAGGAGAGCGAGCAGGTCGCCCGCATGCTCCGGCAGGCGCCCTGGCGCGTCGCCGAGCGCCGCACCCGGCGGCTCCGGCCGGCCAAGGACGGCCCGATCGACCTCCGGCGCACGGTGCGACGCTCGATCCACTCCGGCGGCGAGATGATGTCGCTGCTCCACCGCCGGCCGCGCCGCCGGCGCCGGCCGATCGTGCTGCTCTGTGACGTCAGCGGCTCCATGGAGCGCTACACGCGCCTGCTGCTGATCTTCGCCCACTCGGTCGCGCGCCGCGAGGACGTGGAGACGTTCGTGTTCTCGACCCGGCTGTCGCGGATCACGCGGCTCTTGCGGCAGCGCGATATCGACCGCGCGCTGGAGCACGTCAGCAAGCAGGTTCACGACTTCAGCGGGGGGACCCGCATCGGCAGGGCCCTCGCCGAGTTCAACCGGCGCTGGGCACGGCGCGTGCTCGGCCACGGGGCCGTCGTCGTCGTGATCAGCGACGGTTGGGACCGTGGCGAGCCGGAGGAGCTGGCGACCGAGCTGCAGCGGCTGCGACGGCTTGCCTACCGGCTGATCTGGCTCAACCCGCTGCTCGGGTCGGCCGGCTACGAGCCGGTGACGCGGGGGATGGCGGCGGCGCTCCCGCACTGCGACGACTTCCTCGCCGCCAACAACATCGACGCCCTGGACGAGTTGGGGCGGCTGCTCGCCGGGCTCGATCG
>JBAPVZ010000348.1:0-4165 GCA_049283435.1 Candidatus Dormiibacterota bacterium | reverse complement strand
GCAGCAACTCGCTCAGGAGATACTCGATTCTCCGTTCGCTGGAGCGCTGAAGAATCCTCGGGCGAGCAAGGTCGCAGGCATCGAGCCCGACGGCATCGAGACGGTCTATGACATCACGGAGCCCGTCACGCACTCGGTCATCGCCGAGGGGATGGTCGCGCACAACTGCAACCTGCTGTCATTGAACCTGCGCACATACCAGGACGAGGCTGGCCAATTCGATGTCGATCGCTTCCGTCGAGCGATCGACATCTGTCTCACCGCACAGGAGATCCTCGTCTCCAACGCCTCCTACCCCACGCCGAAGATCGCGGCGAATTCGGAGGCACTGCGTCCGCTCGGGCTCGGGTACGCGAATCTCGGCGCGCTGCTGATGTCGATGGGCCACGCGTACGACTCCGACGAGGGGCGCGCGCTCGCCGGCGCGGTGACCGCGCTGATGACCGGCGAGGCCTATACGCAGTCGGCGCGGATGGCGGCCGTCAAGGGACCGTTCTCGGAGTTCACGCGCAACCGTGACCCGATGCTTGGCGTGATGCGCAGGCACGAGGCGGCCGCGGAGGAGCTCGACGCGATGGGCCCTACGGCATCGCTCACGGCGGCGGCCCGCGACGCCTGGCGCCAGGCGATCGCGCTCGGCGAGGCGCATGGCTACCGGAACGCGCAGGTCACGGTCATCGCGCCGACCGGGACGGTGGCTCTGATGATGGATTGCGACACGACTGGCATCGAGCCTGACCTGGCACTCGTCAAGTACAAGACATTGGTCGGCGGCGGCATGCTGAAGATGGTCAACGCGACGGTACCCCCGGCACTGCGCAAGCTCGGCTACGACGACGAGCAGGTGCGTGCGATCGTCGACTACGTCGATCAGCACGACACGATCGAGGGCGCCCCCGGGCTCCGTGATGGCGACCTCTCCGTCTTCGACTGTGCATTCCGTCCACGCACCGGTTCACGTTCGATCGCGCCGATGGGACACGTGCGGATGATGGCGTCGGTGCAGCCGTTCGTCTCCGGCTCGCAATCGAAGACGGTCAACCTGCCGAGCGACGCGACGCCGGAGGACATCGGGAACGTCTATCGCGAGTCGTGGCAGCTCGGCCTCAAGTGCATTGCGATCTACCGCGACGGCTGCAAGCGCTCGCAGCCGCTCTCGACCTCGTCCGGCGACAAGCAGGAAGCGCCACCGGCGCAGGACTCGGTGCCGGAGGAGGCCATGCCGATCGCGTCGCCCATCGCTGCCGAGCCCCGGCCCTACCGCCGGCGGCTGCCCGACGAGCGCCAGGCGATCACGCACAAGTTCGAGATCCAGGGTCACGAGGGCTACATCACGGTCGGCGTCTACCAGGATGGCAAGCCGGGCGAGGTCTTCATCACGATGGCGAAGGAGGGCTCGACGATCTCCGGCCTGATGGATGCGTTCGCGACCCAGACCTCGGTCGCGCTCCAGTACGGCGTGCCGCTCGAAGTCATGGTCAACAAGTTCAGCCACATGCGGTTCGAGCCCGGCGGCATGACGCGCAACCGCCAGATCCCGATCGCGAAGTCGATCGTCGACTACATCTTCCGCTGGCTCGCGAGCCGTTTCCTCGACGCCGAGGCGCAGGATGCGGTCGGCATCGTCCGGCGCGACGACGATCCGGCTCCCGTGCGTCCGGCAGCCCCCAGCCCGGACGCCGGCGTACGCCTCGCAGCGCCGCCTGCAGCGGGTGCGAACGGCAATGGGCAAGCGAACGGCAGCGGCGCTGTGGGCGGCCAGGCCGAGGCAGCACCGCCAAGCGCGGCGAAGCTCGCGTTCGTCGTCAACGCCGATGCCCCTGCCTGCGCCGAGTGCGGATCGATCACCGTGCGCAGCGGCACCTGTTACAAGTGCCTGAACTGCGGATCGACGACCGGCTGCAGCTGATGGTGCCTCACGCGGGGTGACGCGGGCTGCTACCCGCATGGCTGACCAAGCCGGGCCATGGAGAAGAGGCCGGCCGAGCGTGGTGTTGCGCTCGGCCGGCCCTCCACGCTCGGCCCGACGCGACGCGATCCTCTACACGTGCCCAGGCGCGACCAAGCCGGTCTCGTAGGCGACGATGACGAGCTGCGCCCGGTCGCGTGCGTCCAGCTTCGACATCGTGCGGCTGACGTGCGTCTTCACCGTCGACGGGCTGAGGAACAGCGAGGCCGCGATCTCGTCGTTCGTGCCGCCCGCGGCAACCAATGTCAGCACCTCACGCTCCCGCTCAGTCAGCGATGCCAGGCGCGCCGGGTTCGTGCTGCCGTGGGCGGGACGGGTCGCGAACTCGGCGATCAGACGGCGCGTCACGCCGGGCGAGAGCAGCGCGTCGCCGCCGGCGACGACGCGCACCGCCTGGAGCAGGTCGGTCGGCTCGATGTCCTTGACGATGAAGCCGCTGGCACCCGACCGCAGCGCCTCGAACACGTACTCATCGACCTCGAACGTCGTCAGCACGAGGACCTTGACGGCACCGAGCGCCAGGTCCGCCTGGATCCGTCGAGTCGCCTCCAGCCCGTCCACGACCGGCATCCGGATGTCCATCAGCACCACGTCGGGCAAGACCTTGCGGACGACGGCGAGCGCCTGCTCACCGTCGGCGGCCTCGCCGGCGACCTCGATGTCGGGGACGGAGTCGAGCAGTGCCTTGAACCCCGCCCGAACGAGCGCCTGGTCATCCGCGAGGACGACCCGGATCACGCCGGCGAGCCGTCGCGGGGCAGACGCGCCCAGACCCGGTAGCCACCGGTCGCGCACGGCCCGGTCTCGAGCGCACCGCCGACCGCCGAGACCCGCTCGCGGAGGCCGACGAGCCCCTGCCCGGCACCAACCGTCTCAGTGACGCCCTCGCCTGCCCCGTCGTCGCGGACCTCGATCGTCACCGCGCGGTCACCATACCTGACGTCGATCGAGGCCGCGCTCGCTCTGGCATGCCGCAGCGTGTTCGTGAGCGCCTCCTGGACGACGCGGTAGGCAGCCAGATCGGCGGCGGGCGGCAGCGGCCAGCGGTCACCGTCGATCCTGATCTCGGTCGGCAGCTCGGCGCGCGACGTCATCTCGACGAGAACCGGCAGCTGCGCGATGCCCGGGGTCGGGGCGCGCGGCTCCGCTTCGTCGATGTCGCGCAGCACGCCGAGGATCCCTCGCAGCTCGCGGAGGACGTCTCGGCTCGTCGACTTGATCGTGAGCAGCGCGTCATGCGCGAGCTCCGGCTGCTCGCTCATCAGGTGGGCGGCGACGCCGGCCTGCACATTGATGACCGAGATGCTGTGGGACACGACGTCGTGCAGCTCCCGTGCAATGCGAAGTCGCTCCTCCGTGACACGCCGCTGGACGTGCTCCTCGTGCGCCCGCCTCTCCTTCTCGGCCCGCGCCGCCTGCCGTTCCTTGATCAGGTAGCCGGCGACCGTCGGGGAGGCCAGCCAGAGCGCCATGTCGATCGACCAGAGTTGGAACGTGCCGTGGTTCTGCCCGAAGGTCTGCGCGGCGATCACCCCGACGATGCTCGCGGCACCGATCGCGGCCGTCCGGCGTGGGCGTGCCGGATCGGCGGCGGCATAGAGGACCACGACAAGTCCGATCGAGATCGACGTCTGGGGTGGGAGATCGGCGCCGTACCACGTCACGACGCCGGCCAGGGCCGCGATCACGGCGATCAGCGGCCAGCGCGAGGACACCACGTATGCGCCACCGGCAATGACGAGAGCCGCCACGCCGACGATGCCGATCGCCGGCCGATGGTTCAGCGCCGCGAGCGAGGTGCCGCCGACCACGACGGCCTCGAGCAGCGCGGTGCGCCAGATCGGGCGCACCCAGCCGGAGGCGGTCAACTTCTGCACGACATTGAAGGTAGTGTGTGCGAGCCTGTCCGGCGTCCGCCTGCGGTGCCGTTCTCCGCGTGGTACCGCGGGCCCAGCCGGCGTCCACAGGTCCCCCGGCGGACGACGAACAGAACGGTCCCTCGGGCAGATTCGCGCTACGGCGAGGGGACCGGAGCATGCCGGGCATGCTTCATCTCTCCTCCCCACCTCGTACGGCGGCAGTCACGGCCTCACTCCTCACCCTCGGCGCCGCGGTCGTCCACTTCTCGGTCGTCCCCGAGCACCTGCAGGAGTACCTGCTCTACGGGTTCTTCTTTCTCGCACTGGGTCTGACGCA
>JBAPVZ010000347.1:0-3379 GCA_049283435.1 Candidatus Dormiibacterota bacterium | reverse complement strand
GGGGGTCAGCGTCCTTCGAAGTGGGGCGGGCGCTTCTCGAGGAACGCCGCGATGCCCTCGTCGGCGTCGTGCGTCTCGAAGACGCGCACCATCGCCTCGCGCTCCAGGGCGAGCCCGGCATCGAGCGAGACGCCGGTGCCCAGGCTGACCGCGAGCTTCGCTCGCCCGATGCTCTCCGCGGCACCGGCGGCGACCTGGTGGCAGTAGTCGAGCGCCGCCTGGTGGCAGGCCTCCGGCGAGTCGAGCAGCCGGTCGACGGCACCGAGCTCGAGCGCCTCCTGCGGCGTGATCGTCCGCGCGCTCGCGATCAGATCGAGCGCGCGAGACTGGCCGATGAGGCGGGGGAGACGCTGCGTCCCGCCCGACCCCGGCAGGAGGCCGAGCGACGTCTCCGGCAGGCCGAGGCGGTAGTCGCCGGCGGCGGCGAAGCGGAGATCGCAGGCAAGCGCGAGCTCGAACCCGCCGCCGAGGCAGTGGCCCGAGATCGCGGCGACGAACAGCAGGGGCGTCTGCTCCAGCTTGCGGAACACCTCGTGCGCGATCAGGACCGTCATCGCCCGTCGCCGGACGGACGCCTCCTTGAAGACGGCGACATCGGCGCCGGCCGAGAAGAAGCGCGGGGACGCGCTCTCCACGAGCACCGCGTGGACATCCTCGTCGACCCGCGCGTCGTCGACCGCGCTGCCGAACGCTCGGAGCAGTTCCACGTCGTACGTGTTGGCGGGCGGGCGGTCGAGGATGATCCGGCCGACGGCGCCGTCCTTCTCGAGGCGTATAGACATCGTCAGGTGTACCTCGCGATCATCATCCCATGGCGACACAGGAGCCCACATCCCACGATACTCCACAAGGGCCGTCGGGCGGGGCGCCTGCACTGGCGAGCGCCGAAGTTTATTACCATCTGACACACGGTCGTGGTTCGAAGCGCAATCTTTTCGAGGTGAAGCGATGGCGGCAATGATCATCGAGGGGGAGCGCACCGACGCTTCCACGGGACGTAGCTACGAGGTTCACAATCCCGCCACCGGCGACGTCGTCGACGTCGTGCCGGACGGCGGCCCGGCGGATCTCGACCGGGCGGCGCAGTCGGCGGCACGCGCTCAGGAGAGCTGGGGGAAGCGCTCCGCCGTCGAGCGCAGGGAGATCCTGCACCAGGCGGCGGCGCACATGCTGTCGAAGGTCGACGAGATCGCGACCCTGCTGACGAAGGAGCAGGGAAAGACGTTGCTCGAGTCGCGGCTCGAGGCGGAGCGATTCGGTGAGAACGTCGCCTGGTACGCCGATCTCGCCGACAAGGCGCACGGGCAGCACGTTCAGCTGCCGCCCGCGGTGCGCGCGTACGGCCTCGTCGTGCACCATCCGATCGGCGTGACGGGCGCGATCGTGCCCTGGAACTTCCCGCTGACGCTCGCGGCCAACAAGCTCGCGCCCTCGATCGCCGCCGGCAACGCGGTCGTCCTCAAGCCGTCTCCCACGACGCCGCTGGCGACGCTCGCTGCGGTGCAGGCACTGATCGAGGGCGGCCTGCCGGAGGGAGTCGTCAACGTCGTCCTCGGCTCCGGCGCCACGATCGCGGAGGCGCTCGTCGCCCATCCGCTGATCCGCAAGATCGCGTTCACCGGCTCGACGCCGACCGGCCGCCAGGTGATGTCGGGCGCAGCCCCCGGATTGAAGCGGTTGACGCTCGAGCTCGGCGGGTCCGATCCCTGCATCGTCCTCGAGGACGCGAACCTGGACGAGGCGGCGAAGGCGATCTCGACCGGCCGCTTCTTCAACTGCGGGCAGGCGTGCCTCGCCGTCAAGCGCCTCTATGTCCAGTCATCGGTGCTGGAGCCGTTGCTCGAGCGCCTGATCGCACGTGCCCAGAAGCTGCGGCCGGGCAACGGCCTCGACAAGGCGAGCCGCATGGGTCCGATGCACACGGCCGCGCAACGGACGCTCGTCGAGGCGCAGGTGCAGGACGCGGTCGAGGGCGGGGCGCGCGTCGTCTTCGGCGGCGGGCGGCCGGAAGGGGATGGCTATGACGCCGGCACCTTCATCAACCCGACGATCCTGCTCGACGTCCCCGCCGGCTCCAGGATGCTGCGCGAGGAGGTGTTCGGGCCGGCGCTGCCGGTCGTGCCGATCGCGAACCTGGAGGAGGGGATCCGGCTCGCCAATGACTCCGACTTCGGCCTCGGCTCGTCGATCTGGACCTCCAGCATCTCCTCGGCGCAGCGTGCGATCGACGAGCTGCAGGCCGGCTACACCTGGGTCAACGCGCTCCAGGTCGCGCACGACGAGCTGCCGTTCGGCGGCGCCAAGCAATCCGGCTTCGGCAAGGAGCACGGGGTCGAAGCGTTGCTCGACTACACCGAGCAGAAGTCGGTCGTCCAGGGCCTCGTCTGAGCCGGCAGCGGGGCGGCGAACTGGCAGTCTCGCCGCCCCGCCGGGCGCGGCTCAGAACAGGTCGAATCCGCCTCGCGCGACGACCAGCCCCCGCAGTTCCTCGTCGAGATCGTCGCCTGCCTCCAGCAGCCTCGGCAGCAGGTTGCGCTCGGTGGTCGTCGCGCGATAGGCCAGGGAGATCGTGACGTCATGCTCGGGGTGCCGGGTCACCGTGATCACATCACCCTGTCCGACCGTCCCCGGCTCGATCACCCGCAGGTAGGCGCCCGGCCGGGCGACCCGGGTGAACATCTTCAGCCAGCCCGGCTCGCCGATCCAGCCGCGAAACGTCGAGCACGGGATCCGCGGTGAGGTGATCTCGAGTTCGACGCCAGCGTCATCGGCCCCGGGAAAGCCGGCGGGCCCGATCCGCCAGCGCTCGCCGAGCCGGGCATCGTTGACGTCGATCCCGCTCGTGGTCAGATTCTCGCCGAAGAAGCCGTTCGGAAGATCCCGTCCGAGCCGTTGCTCCCAGGCGTCGAGATCCTCCCGCGCGAACGCGTACACCGCTTGCTCATCGCCGCCGTGGCTGGCCGTGTCGCCGATGAAGTCGCCCACCAGCCCGCTGCCCAGGCCACCGTCCTTCGGTCCGGGTGCGCGCACTCCGACCCGGCCGTGGACCGGCCGCTTGCCGATGCCGGTGGCCGCCGTCTCCTTGTACGGATTGGGCTGCGGGCCGCCGATGTTGACCGAGGCGATGATCATGCAACCGGCTGCGGACACCGGCCCAGGATAGAGCGTCGGTCGGGTGCGTCCCCATGCCGGACGCAGCCCCTGCGCAGCGGGCGAGATCGCGTCCCCGCCCGCCGCTCAACCCAGCCTCAGTTCAGGTCCCGGTGCGTTCGATCCCAGCGGCTTTGACAGGCGACGCAGCGAGTCGCTTCCGGCTTGAAGTGGAGCCGCTCCGTCGGGATCGTCGTCCCGCAGTCCTCGCACACGCCGTACAGCCCCT
>JBAPVZ010000346.1:0-4856 GCA_049283435.1 Candidatus Dormiibacterota bacterium | reverse complement strand
AGCCCGGCCACGGCATCGCCGGCATGCGCGAGCGCGCCGCCGCCGTGGGGGGCGAGCTCGACGCGGGGGTCCGCCCCGAGGGCGGCTTCGCGGTCCACGCGTGGCTGCCCCGGAGGGAGACGCGGTGATTCGCGTCGTCCTTGCCGACGACCAGCCGCTCGTGCGGCTCGGGCTGCGGGTGCTGCTGGAGACCGAGCCGGACGTCGAGCTCGTCGGCGAGGCGGCGGACGGCCGCGCGACCCTGGAGGTCGTCCGGCGCACGCATCCCGACGTCGTGCTGCTCGACATCCGGATGCCCGAGCTGGACGGCATCGAGACGCTGAAGGAGATCGTCGCCGACCCGGCGCTCGAGGCGACAAGGGTCATCATGCTGACGACCTTCGAGCTCGACGAGTACGTGTTCGAGTCGCTGCGCGGCGGGGCGAGCGGATTCCTGACCAAGGATGGAGAGCCGGTCGACCTGCTGCACGCGATCCGGGTCGTCGCGGCAGGGGAGTCTCTGCTCTCGCCGACGGTGACGCGGCGCGTGATCGAAGCGTTCGCCGAGCGGGTGGTGCCGAAACGAACGCCGCACCCGTACCTGAGCACGCTGACGGTGCGTGAGCGGCAGGTCGTCGGGCTCGTCGCCGAGGGTCTGCACAACGACGAGATCGCCGAGCGGCTGTTCGTCAGCCCGGACACCGTGCGCACGCACGTCGGCCGGGCGATGAGCAAGCTGGAGGCGCGCGATCGAGCGCAGCTCGTCGTCATCGCGTATCAGAACGGGCTCGCGACGTAGCCCGACTACGCCACCCGGCGTACCTGGAAATCACCGGGCCGGCGGACTTCCCAGACCCCTCTGCCGGGCCACGATCGGAGCATGTCAAGCACGCATCCGACATCGCCCCCGGTTATCGAAGGATGAGGACCGCCGCGACCGTCCTGCTGACCGTGATCCTCGTCGGCGGCGTCCTGCAGCTCGGGCTCGGCGTGTCCTTCTGGACCGGCGCGGGGGCCGGTCTGGTTCCCGTCCACATGCTGCTCGGGACCCTGCTCGTGCTCAGCCTGTGGGCGCTCTCGGCGCTCGCGCTGATCGCCCGCACACCGACGGGACCGGCGATCGCCGGCTTCGTGCTCGGCGCCGTCGTGCTGGCCTACGGGATGACGCAGGAACGCGTTCTGCCGGGCAGCCTGCACTGGATCGCGCAGATGCTGCACCTCCTGTTCGGTCTCTCTCTCATCGGCCTCGGTCTGCGACTCGGGTTCTCGATCCGGGCCCGCACGCAGAGCCGCATTCCGAGCGCCACCTAGCCGGTGCGCTCGATTCCAAGGAGTTTGCCATGAGCTTTCTTTCCCTCCCGCTCGCCTGGCACCAGTGGGGCGGCGGGCCCGGTGGCGGCTGGGGCTTCCACCCCTGGTTCCTCATCTTCCCGCTGTTCTGGGTCCTCTGGCTCGGTGCGATCGTCGTCGGCGTCGTCCTGCTCGCGCGCTACCGCGGACGCTGGCAGCAGCGCTGGCTGGGCGGGCCATCGGCGCCGGGAGCCCCGGATGCCAGTCTCGAGCGCGCTCGCGCGATCCTGCACGAGCGCTATGCCCGCGGCGAGATCTCGACCGAGGAGTACCGCGAGCGCATGGAGCAGCTGTCGTGATCCTCTTCCCACTCGTCATCCTGGTGGCGGTCTTCGTCGCGTTCAACCTCGGGTGTCGCGGCGCGTGGCGCGGACGTGGCGACGGGCGCGCACCCTGGATGGACGACCGTCCCCGGCCCGAGGAGGCGGTCGGGCGCGCCCGCGCGATCCTGCACGAGCGCTATGCTCGCGGCGAGATCTCGACCGAGGAGTATCGAGAACGCATGGATCAGCTGTTTTGATTCGATCTCGCCCTTCCCTTCACATCCTGGCGGCCCCGATCTTCGGGGCCGCCGTCGCGTTCGCGCTGCCGCTGTCCCTCCTCGCCTGCGGCGGGAGCGGCCAGAGCCAGACCGCGAGCTGCAAGTCGACCGACCTCGTCGTCCATCTGAGCGAGTACCGGTTCCAGCCCAAGGCACTGCACGCGTCCGCCGGGAAGCGGACGTTCTGTCTCGTCAACGCGGGCTCGATGCAGCACGACCTGGTGATCGGCACCGCGAGCAGTCAGGTGCTCGACAAGAGCGACGTCGTCGTGCCGGGCGACACGACCCGCTTCACGGCGACGCTGCAGGCGGGCAGCTACCTGATCTGGTGCGACGTGCCCGGACACCGCGCGGAGGGGATGTCCGGGACGCTCGCGGTGTCTTGACCGGCGCACCCCGGTGCCGGGCCCGGCGCCGCGCCTGGGTCAGCTGGAGCGGCGGCAAGGACAGCGCGTGGGCGCTGCACGGCGCCCTCCGGGATCCGACCCTCACCGTGACCGGGCTCCTGACGATGGTCACCGAGCGCTACCAGCGTATCTCGATGCACGGCGTGCGCCGGACGCTGCTGGAGATGCAAGCCGCTCGGCTCGGCCTGCCGCTCGTGGTCGTCGAGCTGCCCTCACCCTGCACGAACGAGGACTACGAGCGCCGGCTGGGCGAGGCCATGGCGCGAGCGGCGGCGGCGGGCGTACGCGAGATCGTGTTCGGCGACCTCTTTCTCGCCGACGTCCGCGCCTATCGCGAGGCGCGATGCGAGGGGACCGGGATCACGCCGCGGTTCCCGCTCTGGGGGACCGACACCGCCCAGCTCGCGCGGGGGATGCTGGCCTCGGGCCTGCGCGCAACGCTCACCTGCGTCGATCCTCGGGCCGTGCCGGCGGAGCTGGTCGGGCGGGCGTACGACGAGGCGCTGCTGGACGCGCTGCCGGCGGACGCCGACCCCTGCGGGGAGCGGGGCGAGTTCCACACCTTCGTGTGGAACGGCCCCGACTTCGCGAGCCCGATCGCGGTCACGCCCGGCGACGTCGTCGAGCGGGAGGGCTTCTGGTTCGCGGATCTGCTCCCGGATCTGTTCCTGCGCTGACGATCGCCCTCAGACGAAGAGCGGTGCTCCGTGCGCCTCGTCCAGCACCGCCGCGACCTGCTCGTCCGTCGCCGGCTGCTCGAAGCGGGAGGCGGCGTCCAGCACCTTCGGCAGCAGGTCGACGTCGCCGGCGCTGTTGAGGAAGATGCCGGGGCGGCCGAGCGCCCACCAGATCGCGGTGTCGATCTGAGGCTGCTCGGTCAGCGGCTGGTACCAGACCGACGCCGTGTGCGGCTGATCGCCCCAGTGGCGCACCGCGAGACTCTTGATCGTCTGCATGGCGACGTTCCGCTCGCGGCAGGTCGCCTGCAGCGCGTCGAAGTTCTCGCGGTAGTACGGGTTCTGGATGGTCAGGTAGTTGTAGGGCAGCAGCACGGAGTCGAAGTCGAACCGCTCCAGGCTGCGGCGGTGGGTGCCGACGATCTGCAGGCCGTGGCCGGTCACGCCGATGAAGCGGATCAGACCCTGCTCGCGGGCCTCGATCGCCGCCTCGATCACACCCCCGGTGCTGAGCGCCCGATCCCAGTCGATCGGATCCGACAGATTGTGGAACTGCCACAGGTCGACCGAGTCGACGCCCATCCGATCGAGCGAGCGGTGCAGCTCCTCCCTCGCGGCGTCCTTCGTCCGCTCGCCGGTCTTCGTCGCCAGAAAGAAGTCCGAGCGGTGCTCACGCAGCCAGGGGCGGATCCGCAGCTCGGCGTCGCCATAGCTGGCGGCGACGTCGATGTGGTTCACGCCGTGGCGGAGCAGGACCTCGAGTGAGCGATCGGCGGTGGCCTGATCGACCCGACCGAGCGCCGCGGCCCCGAAGAGGATGCGCGTGCTCTCGTGACCGGTCCGACCGAATTGCAGCGTGGGAATGCCCATAGGAAAAAGGTACCGCGCAGGGTCGGCCGGGCGCTCGCAAGTTGTGCCGCCGGCAAGCCCGCAATGGGCTCGGGCACTCGACGACGGCGCGCCCGACGATCCGGCGCGATCCGTTCGCTCCGCCTCCGGACCGCTCAGTCAAGCGCCTCCGGCAACCCGAACCTGCCGAATCGACCCCCCCCGATGAACGCGGTGACCGACTGCACTCTCCGCTCGCGCAAGGTCAGCACGTCGAGCACCCAGGCCCGGTAGCGGGACGTCCTCTCGTCCCACAGGTAGCCGGCGACGGCAGGCTGCCCGTTCGCGTGCGAGACGACACGGCGCCAACGTTCCTGCATCGGACCCTGGACCAGGAACCGGGTGATGGAGGGGATCCCCGAGAACCAGGTCGGGTCGGGCGGCATCGACCAGGTCGCATCCTTCGTCAGCAGCCCCACCAGCGCCGGAACGTCCGCGCGCTGCCAGGCGTCGACGTAGCTCTGCACGAGCTGGCGCACCGCCTCGTCGCCGACGGTCCGCAGCGTCGCCTGCTGGCTCTGCGCCGGCACCCGGTCGGCGACCGTCCGGCGAGCCCGCTGGAGCAGGCTGTTGACCGAGGTGGCCGTCGTCTCCAGCATCGACGCGACCTCGGCCGCCGAGAAGCCGAGCACTTCGCGGAGAAGGAGGACCGCGCGCTGCCGCCCCGGGAGGTGTTGCAGCGCCGCGACGAACGCGATCTCGACGCTCTCCGCCAGCTCGTACCGAGCCGCGGGCGCCGCCCGCTCGTCCACGTCGACGAGATCGCCGTCGGGATAGGGCTCGATCCACACCGTCTCGGCGAACTAGTCCTCGGGCCCCGCCGCCGGGCCCTGATCCATCGGCAGGACGCGGCGGCGGCGGTTGCGCACATCCAGGCTGACGTTCGTCGCGATGCGGTCAGCCAGGTGCGAAGGCTGCTGCGACCATCGAAGCGCGGCAACCCTCGCCAGGCGCGGAGCAGCGTCTCCTGCAACGCATCGTCGGCGTCGGACAACGACCCGAGCATTCGGTAGC
>JBAPVZ010000345.1:0-1644 GCA_049283435.1 Candidatus Dormiibacterota bacterium | reverse complement strand
CTTCGGCGCCACGCAGCAATCGGGCGGGGGCCAGATGATCGAGGCAGACATCGACCCCCGGTTGCGAGACGAGGTGTCCAGGCGCGGCCTCGAGCTGGACGTCGTCAACCCCTGGAACTGGCACCACGGCAGCTTCGAGGGCGTCCACATCGACCAGGCAGGTGGCGTCATGAGCGCGTGTGGCGATCCCCGCCGGGCAGGTCAGGCGATCGGGCGGTGAGCGACGCGCCATCGACGAGTCGGAGGGTTTGGTGATGGCGCTGACGGCGCACGACCTGGAATTCGAGTACATGGCCTACTCACATCATCTGGAGATGGGCTCGCGATGACGACGACGCTTTTCACGAACGGTCTGGTGTTCGACGGGACCACCGACGGCTTGCGCGAGCTGGACGTGGTGGTGGAGGATGACCGGATCGCGGAGGTCGCCGAGTCGCGGCTCTCCACCGCTAACGCCGTTCGCGTCGACCTCCGGGGCCGGACGTTGATGCCCGGCCTCATCGACGCACACGTTCATGCGTACTTCCCCCACGTCGACGCTGGCCGGGGCGACCGCATGCCGATGACCGCGGTAGCGCACTGGGCGGCGCAGATGCTGGGCGCCAGCCTGAGGCGCGGCTTTACGTCGGTGCGCGACACCGGGGGTGGCGACGTCGGCCTTCACGCCGCCATCGAGCGTGGCTGGCTGGACGCGCCGCGGCTCTTCTACTGCGGCAAGGCGATCAGCCAGACCGGCGGGCACGGAGACATGCGCCGCCGAGGCGAGATCGATCCCTGCGGGTGTGCGGCTGCCGGTTACGAGGGCCATTTGACCCGGACTGCGGACGGTCCTGACGAGATCCGGCGGGCGGTGCGCGAAGAACTCCGCCAGGGGGCATCCTTCATCAAGATCATGGGCTCGGGAGGGGTGGCGTCGCCCACCGACCCCATTCATGCCGCTCAGTATTCGGATGAGGAGATCCGGGCCGCGGTGGACGAGACCGATCGCCACGGTGCCTACGTCACCGCGCACGTCCACCCCGACGGAGCCGTGCGGCGGGCGGTGGAGCTCGGACTGCGGTGCATCGAGCACGCCACGATGATCACCGACGAGACGGCTCGCCTGGCGGCCGAGCGGGGGGTCTCGATCGTCCCGACCATGGCCGTGATCATGGCGCTGCGCGAGGAGGGGTTGGAGCTGGGCTTTCCCGAGGTGTCGCTGCAGAAACTCGCGGTCGTCCACCCGGCGGCTCTCAAAGGCCTCGAGATCATGCGACGAGCGGGCGTGAGGATGGGGTTCGGAACCGATCTGATCGGACCCCTCGAGCGCCACCAGTGCACCGAGTTCACGATCCGCCGGGAGGTGATTCCTCCCGCGGAGATACTCCGCTCGGCCACCAGCGTCAACGCCGAGATCCTGGGCGCCGCAGATCGGATCGGCCGTGTCGCCCCCGGCATGCTCGCGGATCTGATCGTGGTTGACGGCAATCCCCTCGACGATGTCTCACTCTTTGACGAGCACGGCACCAACGTGCCCCTGGTCATGAAGGGCGGACAGATCTACAAGCACGAGCTCTGATGCAGCCCTGCGCTGGAGGCGGCCAGACTTTGGAGGTTGCAGGCCACCCACGACACGGCAGGCCGTCGGTCCTGGCACTGCAGCGC
>JBAPVZ010000344.1:0-2868 GCA_049283435.1 Candidatus Dormiibacterota bacterium | reverse complement strand
GTCCAGCCCACGTCGCTCGCCTGAGCGCCAGTGCCGGTGGCCACCAGACCCACTAGACGAGAACGCGGCTGCGGAGTGACTAGAGCCCGTAACGCAACTTCCGGTGAGAACGATCGTGACTTGGCGGTGCAGCTTGGCGTCGGCGACCCCGGTACCGGATCCGCCCGCCGAGTCACCGGCGAGTGTTCCGCCTCGCGACCCAGTTGGGAATATCCTCGGCGCCCACGTCGCCGGCGGCAAGTCCGTCCGCAAGGTCGGTCAGGACATCAAGGAGGGTGTCGAAGCCGGTGGAGTTGAGGCCGGCAATGGTCTCCTCGGCCAAATGCCGCCAGGCGGCCTTCACCTCGGGAAGCAGCCTCCGTCCTCGATCGCTGAGCTCAACTACGTTCGCCCGTCGGTCGCTTGAGGACGGCCGTCGTACGACGAGGTCGGCGGCCTCGAGCTGGCGGACGCTCAGGGTGATGGTCGGGGGCTCATAACCACAGGCGTCTGCCAACTGCGCCTGCGTGCGCGGTCCCCTCGCCTCGAGCTCGAAGAGAAGCAGCTTATGGCCGGGGTGAATACCGAACGGGGCGAGTGCTGCGATCGAGAGGGCGCGGTGCCGGATTCCGATCGCGCGTATCGCCTCGTTCAGCGTATCTGCCTGTTGAAAGTCCATTACCAACCATCTTGACACCAGACGCTTAGGTGCCTAATATTAGGCGCCTAAGCAAGTCTGCGGCTGACGTCCGAAGACCGGCGCAGGCTCAACTCGTCGATTCGGCAAAGGAGGCCATCATGAGCGCCGTATCTGCCGCCCCCGGGGGCCACGTCAGGATGCATGGCCGGACCTTGGTCCGCGCCTTCGGAGTCATTGGCGCCGTACTCGCGGCGCTGGTCACGTGGGCGATCGCCGTGCCGTTCCTCGGAACGGATCTGCTCATCCGCTTCGGGACTGGCTCCCCGCAAACGGTCCAGATTGAGTACGTGATCGGTGCTAGCCTGGTCGGCTCGCTCGCCGGGTGGGCGCTCGTGGCGCTTCTGGAGCGGCGCACGAAGCACGTCCGGGCGTTGTGGACCACCCTCGCGATCGTCGTGTTGCTGCTGTCGCTGACCCTGCCGCTCACCGCAGGAGCGACCATCTCGGCCAAGGTGGCCCTCGCCACGATGCACCTCGCGGTGGCCGCTGTTCTCCTACCCGTGCTCGCCCTCACCTCAGGGCTGCGAGATCGGCGATCCACGGCCGCGACGGACATTGCAACGACCCGCCGGTAATCGGGAAAGCCGGAGCCGAAGTGGACGGGCCCAGGCCACCCCCAAGGCCTGGGCTGGTGGTGCCCCGCGTACGTTCGCCCTGGCGAACCGGAGGGCCCGGACACCGAGTTCGTGGGTTCATGAATCGCCGCCGAGCCTTGCTAACCGCCGGCCATCGCACCCACGATGAGGAAAGGCTCCGCGCCGGCCGCCACGGCGTCCGGCAGCGGGGCATCCGGCGCGTCGTGGGACAGGTCCTCCTCGCAGGCGAAGAATCTCACCATCGGGCGGCGGCGCTGCGTACCGTGCTCGCGGACCGTGCCGCGCAGCATCGGATACCTCGCCTCCAGCGCATCCAGGACCGCACGCTGCGTCACCTCGCCCTCGACCTCGATCTGCGCCTCGCCGCGGAGCTGGGCCAGCGCCCGCAGGTGCGGCGGGAGCACGACTCTCACCACAGCGTCTGGACCTCCACGGACAGGACCGACGGAAGATCGCGCACGATGGGCGCCCAGCTGTCACCGGCGTCGGCCGATACGTACACCTGCCCCCCGGTGGTGCCGAAGTACACGCCACAGGCGTCGAGCGAGTCGACGGCCATCGCGTCGCGCAGCACGTTGACGTAGCAGTCGCTCTGGGGCAGGCCCTTCGTGAGCGGCTCCCACTCGTCGCCGCCGGTCCGGCTCCGAAAGACACGCAGCCTCGCGTCCGGAGGGACGTGCTCGCTGTCGCTCTTGATCGGAATCACGTAGACGGTGTCCGGTTCGTGGGCATGCACGTCGATCGGGAAGCCGAAGTCGGTCGGCAGATTGCCGCTGATCTCGCGCCACGACTCCCCCGCGTCGTCGGTCCGCATGACGTCCCAATGCTTCTGCATGTACAGCACGCCGGGACGCGACGGGTGCATCGCGATGCGGTGCACGCAGTGGCCGACCTCGGCCGCCGGGTCGGGGATACCCTCCGAGCGCAGGCCGCGGTTGATCGGCCGCCACGTCGTGCCCGCGTCGTCGCTTCGAAAGGCGCCGGCGGCAGAGATGGCGGTGAAGATCCGGTCGGGATGGCTCGGATCGAGCACGATCGTGTGCAGGCACATGCCGCCGGCGCCCGGCTGCCACGATGGCCCCGAGGCATGGCCACGCAGACCGGAGAGCTCACGCCACGTCTGACCGCCGTCGGTCGAGCGGAACAGGGCTGCGTCCTCGACGCCGGCATACACGGTGTCCGGATCGCTCAACGACGGTTCGAGATGCCATACGCGCGCGAACTCCCAGGGATGCTGCGTGCCGTCGTACCACTGATGCGTTCCCGGGACCCCGTCGTAGGCGAACTCGTTGCCGACCGGCGCCCACGTTTTGCCTCCGTCGTCCGAGCGCTGGATCTGCTGCCCGAACCAGCCGTTGGACTGCGACGCGAACAGCCGGTTCGGCTCGTCGGGCGAGCCCTTGACGTGATAGATCTGCCAGCCCGCGAAGTGAGGACCGCTGATGTCCCACCGCTCCCGCCTTCCATCCGACGCCAGGATGAACGCGCCCTTGCGCGTCCCGACGAGCACCCGTACGCCACTCATCCCTCTCGCTCCTTGGACCATCCCTGGGCTATGCCGGCTCGCGATCCGGTCGCCCGCGGCGCGCGGAT
>JBAPVZ010000343.1:0-5298 GCA_049283435.1 Candidatus Dormiibacterota bacterium | reverse complement strand
ATCGCGTCCCGGATGCCGTTGCCGAACAGGTTCATCGCGAGCACGGTGATGAAGATCGCCGCGCCGGGCAGGATCACGATCGAGACCGAGTGATAGAAGTACTCCTGGGCGTTGGAGATCATGTTTCCCCAGCTTGCGGTGGGCGGTGCGATGCCGAGCCCGATGTAGTCGAGCGCCGCCTCGACGAGGATCACGGCCCCGATCGACAGGCTCGCCGCCACGACCATCACCGAGACGACGTTGGGGAGCAGGTGCCGGAACATGATGCGGACGTCGCGGGCACCCAGCGAGCGCGTCGCGAGGATGAAGTCGCGCTCCTTTGTCGCCAGCACCTCCGCCCGCACCAGGCGTGACACCCCGCCCCAGCTGACGAGCGCGATGACAAACGCCAGCGGGACGGGACTGGAGGTACCCAGCGTCACCGGGCCGATCCGCGGCGACAGAGAGCCGATCAGGATTAACAGGAAGATCGAGGGGATCGAAAGCACGATGTCGACGAGCCGCATCAGGATCGCGTCGACGAGACCGCCGTAGTAGCCGGCGAGGATGCCGAGCGTGCCCCCGATGAGCAGCTGGATCGCGACCGTCAGATACCCGACCAGCAGGCTCACCTGGGCGCCGTAGATCAGGCGGGCCGCGATGTCGCGTCCGAGCTCGTCGGTGCCGAGGAGGTGGCCGTCCTGTCCGACGCCGACGAGCGCCTGCTGGAGGTTCTGCGCATAGGGATCCTGATGCAGCAGCAGGTGCACGATAGGCGAGGCCAGGACCGCGAGCAGAATGAGGAGGATCTGGATCACGCCGCAGGCGAGCGCGATGCGATTGCGCACCAACCGGTGCAGCACCTCGTGCCAGTAGCCACGCGAGATGCGGATCTCCACCTCGGTCGTCATCCCGATCGCCTGCGGGCCCGGAGCTGAACCGATCATCCGTAGCGAATCCTCGGGTCGATCACGGCGTAGAGGATGTCCGCGACCAGGTTGCCGAGGATGACCATCGTCGCGGCGAACGTCGTCAGCGCCATCACGACCGTGAGATCGTGGGCGGTCGCGGACTGGTACGCCTCCAGGCCGAGGCCCGGCCAGTTGAAGACGATCTCGATGATTGCGCTGCCGGCGAACAGGTTCGGCAGCTCCAGCCCGATCAGCGTGACCAGCGGAATGAACGCATTCCGCAGCCCATGGATGTAGACGACGCGGAAGCGCGCCATGCCCTTGGCCTCGGCCGTTCGCATGTAATCCTGGCTCAGCACCTCCAGCATCGACGACCGCATGTACCTGGACCACACCGCGAGATATCCGAACGCGAGCACGCAGGCGGGCAGCACGAGGTGGACGATGCGATCGGCGGTCCCACCGCCCCCGTAGCTGCTGACCGCACCGCCGGTCGGTAGCTGGGGCAGGCCCCACTGGCTGAACCCGACCGCGAACACCAGGATCAGAAGCAGGCCCAGCCAGAAGCTCGGGACGGCGACGCCGGCGACCGACAGTGCCGTGAGGGCGTGGTCGAGGATGCCGCCATGGTGGCGAGCCGCGACGATGCCGATCGGCACGGCGATCAGGATGCCGATCGCCATGCCGGTGAGCGCCAGCTCGAGCGTGTTGCCGACGTGCCCGCTGATGATCGACATGACCGGCACCCCGTTCACCATCGAGTTGCCGAAGTTGCCCTCCAGCATGCCCGCCGTGTAGCGCCCGTGAAAGACGCCCAACCTGCCGAACGGCCAGAGCAGGCCGGTCCAGTTGAGGTACTGCTGCCAGAACGGCTCGTTCAGGCCCAGGTTGCCACGAATGCGCGCGATGTCGGCGGCGGTGATGTTCGGGTTGAGCGCGAGACCGGGCACGATGGCGCCGGCGGTCACCGACAGCAGCGCGTAGCTCAGGATGGAGACGCCGAACAGGACCGGAATCGCGATCAGACAGCGACGCAGGACGTAGGTGCCGAACATCGCGTTGCTAGGCGGCCTCCCCCGTCGGCATCGGTTGGAGGGTAGCACCACGTCCCGTGGTGCCCCGGTGCTGGGAGCACTCGTCCAGACGGCTTGGCGCTCCCGCGCTGGAACGCGAACCTGAACGGCTGGTTCATACCGTCGCATCCGCGGGGCCAGGTCAGCTCGCCCAGCAGTGTCCGATGTACACGGAACTCGGCCCGAGCGGACTCCACGAAAGACTTTGTCCGCTTCGTGGCCGGAGATATCGGCTAGGGTATGCGGCATGCCGCACGCATGGCACTCGGAGCAGGCGTGGCTTCAGCTGATGCAGCGTCAGGCAGCGGACGTGGTGCGGGAGATCAGCGGAGCCGAGCGGTCGTGGTGGGACGAACGTGAGATCGAGCGAGCCGAGCAAGGCGCCGACGGGCAGGCGTGGAACGACGGCAGGCTGGCGCTGAGCGACGACGTCGTCGGGTGGCTCATCGAGCTCCGGGAGAACAACGGGCCGGCGAACGCGTCCGCGCTGGATCTCAGGTGCTGGGCGTATGCGCTGTCAGTCGTCGTGCACGAGAACGTCCACCTGCTGGGGCCCCTGAACGGGGCCTACTCCGAGATGCGCCTCGACCTCGAGCAACCGTCGAGCCGCTTCGTCGAGGAAGGCTTAACGGTGCTTTGGACCAAAGAGATCCTCCCCGTGTTCATGACTCGAATCGGTGTCGAGCGCAATGCGCCGGGCATCGTCCAGGCGATCCCTGACGTCGGCATCGGGCACCATTGGGAGGTGTATCCGTCGTTCATGACCGGGACTCGAGCGCTGCTCAACGAGGTCGCGTCCCGCACTGCATGCCAGTACCGAGAGTTGCTGCGGCAGCTCGCGATCGAGACGCCAGCCCGCAAGTTCCCGATCCTGGCGCAGCGGATCTACACGGCAAGCGGACTCGAACAGCAGATCCCGGGCGTGCATCGAGCACACGCGATCCGGGAGATCGAAGGGACCATGCGTCGCGAGCTGAACGATCACCGAGACCTGCTCCAGATGGAGGCGACGGGGGCGTGGGACGATGTTGCAGAGGTGGGGGAGGCTCGTGGGGTCGACGCTGCTTGGGCGGCCTCCGAGCGCACGCGAGCATTAGCTACCGAATACTCGACCCGATCCGGTCGCGCGCGATTCGCGCCGATTGCGCAACGCCGGACCAAGGGATTGGCTCCGAGGACCCATGAGCAGGCCGACCGTCGTCACGACCCGTCCGTAAAGTCGGGTGTGTCTCGGTGACGATGGCAAAGCTAACCGAAGAGTGGAAAGCTCTGTCCGCTCTCCTTGCGGATGCGTTGGACAGCATCGACGGTTGGACCGTGGATCCGCCGAGCGAGGTCGTACGCCTGCGCGTCGAGGATGCGTTGCGCCGTGCCGACGATGCCGGCCCCCGGTTCCACCAGGAGCTGGAGCGCAAGACGACGCGGAGTAAGCGGGATCTCCTGGCCGCGACCTGGGCCCGCAAGCTTCGCGGCGCCCCGCTCCAGGACCTGACTGACGACGAACTCCGCGCTGAAGTCCGTCGCGTCGACATCATGTCGAACCGGCTGGCCAACGAACTGCCTGACCTCTCGCCCGACGATCCCCCTCCTCCGGAGCTGGAGCAGCGGCGGCAGCGCGCGTTGCAGGCGATCGACGCCGTGCTCACGATCGTCGAGGCGCGCGACTTTGCATTCTCGGCGAGCTGTGCTCGAGACCTTGGCGGGGCGCGTGCCTATCTGGAGCAGGAGTGGCAGCGTATGCGCTATGGCCCGCCGCGCTGGCCACGCCTTCCGAGCGAGTACACAGAGCTGCTCGCCGAGACGGCCTGGACGGTCGAAGGGTACTGGCGCTTACCCGCGACGAAGCGCGGAGATCCGGCAGCGAAGCTGGCCGAGGTGGAGCCGATGCTGGAGCGTCTACGCGCGATGGAGAAGACGTTCAGCGACCCTGAGGTTGCCATTCAGACGCACATGGCGACCGAGCGGCTGCGCGTCGCGCTGTCGGAGCTGCGGCGGCTGATCGCGGAGCGACGGCCGGCGCGGTAGCGGCCGATCGCCGGCAGCCGGACGCTTTGCCGCGCCCGGAAACGTGCACTTGCCGGCATTCGGCCTCGTTTCGGAGCTGGCGGCTTGGGCGCGGTCGTGGGCGCAGGGGAGCGGGAGGTGGTGGCCCGTACGGGCTTCGAACCCGTGATCTCCGGCTTGAAAGGCCGGCGTCCTAGTCCACTAGACGAACGGGCCAAAGGGCGAGACCCCGCGCCTCGGACGGTCCAGTATGCCACGGCCCGCATCGCGCCCTGCGGCAAACCTTGACAACTCTGTGCTAATGTTCGCGGCGATGGAAGCGCTGACGGTGCAGGACGCCGCGCGGGCGACCGGCTGGTCGGCGCGGATGCTGCGCTACATCGAGCAGGCGGGCCTCGTCGTGCCGCCGCGCTCCGACTCCGGCTACCGCCTGTACGGCGACCCGGAGCTGGAACGACTCCGCACGCTGCGCGACCTGCTGGCGCGCCACCATGTGCGGCTCGACGATCTCGGCTTCGTCGTCCGGATGCGGAGCGACCATCGGCTCCAGCGGGCGGTCGACACCTGGCTCGCCGACGCGCCGCGACCGCAGCAGCCGAACCCGATCGAATGGCTGCGCTGGGACGAGGAAAAGCACAAGCGGCTGTTGCAGGTTGCCTGAGGGCGGCCCCACCCAAGGAGGACCACATTGAGCATCGCCATCGGCACCGATTTCAAAGTCGCTGATCTCTCGCTCGCCGCGTTCGGGCGCAAGGAGATCGATCTGGCCGAGCACGAGATGCCCGGCCTGATGAGCATCCGCGCCGAGTATGCCGCGAGCCAGCCGCTGGCCGGCGCGCGCGTCACCGGCTCGCTCCACATGACGATCCAGACCGCCGTCCTCATCGAGACGCTCACGGCGCTCGGCGCGAAGGTGCGTTGGGCCAGCTGCAACGTGTTCTCGACGCAGGACCACGCCGCGGCCGCGGTCGCGGTCGGCCGCGACGGCACCCCCGAGGAGCCGCGCGGCGTCCCCGTCTTCGCCTGGAAGGGGGAGACGCTGGAGGAGTACTGGTCCTGCACCGAGCGCGCGCTGTCCTGGCCCGAGGATCAGGGTCCGAACATGATCCTCGACGACGGCGGCGACGCGACGATGCTCGTGCACAAGGGCGTCGAGTTCGAGGGGAAGGGCCGGGTGCCGGACCCGGCGAGCGCCGAGTCGGAGGAGGAGGGCGTCCTGCTCGCGCTGCTCCAGCGGTCGCTCGCCGAGGACGGCCAGCGCTGGACGAAGCGGGCGGCGCAGATCAAGGGCGTAACCGAGGAGACGACGACCGGCGTCCACCGGCTCTACC
>JBAPVZ010000342.1:0-14357 GCA_049283435.1 Candidatus Dormiibacterota bacterium | reverse complement strand
CTGCCCGGGTTGTCAGTCATCTGATGCACAGCAGACAAGGCGCTCGTCGATAGCTCCGCGTATCCCTCTGCGACGCTTCGAAGGCGCCGCTCTTGACCGTTGAACGGCAGCTCTTCGAGTCGGGACGAAGGATTCTCGCTCGTAATACAATCCCGGTTTTTAGAGGCGGACACGTCCGACCACGGAATCGTGGCAGGACTCGGTCGCAATCTCCACCCCTGCCTCCTGCGAGAGCTGACGCAGGTTTTCGAGCACCGAAAGGCCGACTTCCGCGTCGGCGAGAACGGGTGCGCCGCGGACCCAGCGCTCGTTCTCCATCCCGAGATCGATGGGGTAGAGATTGACCTCCCGGACCTCTCTGCCCTCGAACTTGCACTCGGCGACGGCGCCGGTCCAGAACCGACGGTCCCAGAAACCACGGGGTGAACCAGAGCGGATCGCGCCGACTTCGGCGGTCACGTCGGCCGGCAATGCCTGGGGCGGGAGTCCGTGCTTCTCGTACGCCGGCGCCGGCTGGCGCTGGAGGGTTTCGATCTCGAAGACGAAGCTACCCAGCGAGATGAAGATGGGCTTGCGATTGTAGATCTCGATCCGCCGGAGCATGTGCGGCCCCGAACCGACCACGACGTCGGCCTGCGCGCGGGCCGCCTCGATGGCACGAGTCAGGGCCTTCATGTCGCCCTCGCGCGGCTTGGTCACCACGTTCGAGACCTCGCCTTTGAAGAAGCTGCCGCCCAAGAAGTTGACGGCGTCGCGGCGGCTGTGGCCGGTGAGCGCAGCGAATTCGCCCCGATGCCGGGACGCGGCGGCCGTCCCCAGCGCCTCGTCGATCTCGCCGAGCGCCTCGAAGAGCCTCCCCTCCAGGTGGTACTCGATGTCGAACCGGAGTGGGTTGACGCCGGGTCGACCGTTCATGTCGGGCCGGCGCGCCACCGCCATGCTGTGTTCGACATTGGTCGCGGTCACGGCCAGCAGAGCGATCCGGCCACCCGGGGTGTCGAGGTAGCCTGGCGCTTGCGCTTCGCCGAGGCTACCCCCGGCGCCCGCGCTTACCAGGTCGCGCCTCTCGATTTCCTCGAGCAGATCCATCAAGCCCTTCGGTCCGTAGTCAGCGACGTGGTTGTTCCCGGTCCCGATCAGGTTGAAGCCGCAAGCTTTCAGCTCGTCGAGAACGAATGGTTTCGAGTACTGAAAGGCACTCGGATGGTTGACGTTGGGGACGATCGGATCGTGCGGGCAGCCCATCTCGAAGTTAGTGAACGCAGCGTCCCCCGATCGGATCAGTTCGACCAGCCGTTGGAAGCGGGGATCGGGGTTGTGGAACAGGCGCCGCGTTATCATGGAATCGCCGCTCGCCATGAAGGTCAACATGAGGCATCTCCTCGGGTCGCGACTGAATGTCCGGCCTTGGTGATAGAGAATTCGGGTGCATTATGTGAGCTAGGTCCCTAACACAGATGACGCTCACTTTCAGACCGGGCCCGACGAGCGCCGGCACTCCATTGCGGATGCGTATCTGGTTGTGGAGAACACGAGCGCCGGGGGCAGGTCACAGCATCACTCGCCCACCGGTGATGTCGAGGGTAACGCCGGTTACCCAGGAAGCGGCGTCGGACGCCAGGTAGAGGGTCGCGAAGGCGGTATCGTCCGGCCTGCCGAGCCGCCTCAGCGGTGCCAGGTCGATCATGCGTTCAAGCCGCTCAGTGCTCATCGTCCGGGCGATGCGTTCGCTCAACGTGGTTGCCGGCGCAACGCAGTTGACACGCACGCCTCGAGCCGCGACCTCGAGCGCGGCATGGCGGGTCAGCATCACGACGCCTGCCTTGGCGGCGGCGTAATGCGCGGTGAGCGTCGAGTCGAGATGACGGCCGGCGTTCGAGGCCATCGTTACCACGGCGCCGCCGCCTCTGTCGACCATCCCCGGCACGAAACACTTGAGTGTCAGAAACGTGGAGGTGAGGTTCGCGTCGAGCACCGACCGCCACTCCTCTTCACTCGTCTCCAGGAGCGAGGTCCGCGATTCGAACCCGCCTGCGAACGCAGCCAGGATGTGCACTGGCCCCAGCGAAGCCTCGATCGATGATCGTGCCTCGTCGAGGGCTTCGAGGCTCGTGCAGTCGGCACTCAGTCCGATCGCCTGGGCTCCAGTCTCGCGCAATTCGCCGACCAGACGCTCGATGTCAGCGTTTTCGCGGGCCACCACCGCCACACTGACTCCATTGGCGGCCAGCGCACGGCAGGTCGCGGCTCCGATGCCCTTGGAGCCTCCGGTTACTATCGCGACCTTACCGGCAAGGTCGGGGAAGATGGGGGTGGGCACCGAGGCGTCGCCAGACCGCATCACGTGCCATTGGCCGCGCAGACGAGCTCGCCAATCATGTCATACTCGACTCGTAAGACCGCTGTGTGGTCGAGAAGACGGGGACTGTTCATTTCTCCCTCCGTACCGCCATTCAGATGCTGCGCGTGTCACAACCCGTAGGAGCTTTTGCACGATGAGCGCCGAGTATGACCTCCGAATCGAGTCTGGCACGGTCGTCACAGGATCTGGAAGCCGGCGGGCCAACGTCTACGTGAAGGACGGCCGCATCGCCATGGTCGGGAGCGAGTGGCAGCCGGCACGAGAACGCTTCGACGCCAGCGATCTTCTGGTGATGCCGGGGATGGTCGACGCGCATGTGCACTTCATGGATCCCGGAAGTACCGAACGCGAGGATTTCCCGTCCGGCAGCGCGGCCGCCGCACGCGCCGGCGTCACCAGCGTCGTCGAACACACACACGGCGCCCCGGTGCGAACCGTGGGAGACCTCGAGCGCAAGATCGCTCACCTCAGCTCGCGCTCGCGGATCGATTTCGCCCTCGCCGCCCACGCTTGGCCCGGGCAGGCGGAAGAGGTGGCCGACCTCTGGGCAGCCGGGGTTTCGTTCATCAAAGCCTTTACCTGCACCACGCATGGCATCCCCGGACACGGCGCGGAGGACCTCCAGACCTTGTTCCGCGCCGTCGCCAGAGCGCAGGCGATCTGCCTCGTGCACGGAGAGGACGAGCAGCTGACGGCCAGTGCGGAGCATCGGCTGCGGCAGAGCGGGCGGACCGACGGCGGCGTCGTCGCGGAGTGGCGGAACCTGAACGCAGAGCTCGTGGCGGCGGCTCGCACCGCGACCCTGGCCGCCGGCACCGGCGCCCGGGTCGTCGTCGCGCACGCGAGCCACCAACGGGTTGTGCAAGCGCTCGAGCGGGTGCGGCGAGCCGGCGGTCGCAACCTCTGGATCGAAACCTGCCCTCAGTACCTGACCCTGCTCGAGGAGGAGGTCCTGACGGAAGGCCCCTTCCGAAAGTTCACGCCGCCGGCACGTGCGAGCCGGCCCGAAGACCTGGGTGAGATGTGGTCGCTGGTTGCGGACGGGAGGGTCGACTATGTCGCCAGCGACCATGCGCCGTCCACGCGGGCGCAGAAGCTGGAGGGTTCGATCTGGGACGTGCACTTCGGCCTCCCCGGCATCGACACCACGTTGTGCATCCTGCTGGACGCGGCCCACCAGGGCCGCCTGACCTACGAGAAGGTCGTCGAGCTGTATTCGGAGGCCCCGGCGTCGATCTATGGCCTGTCGCCGCGCAAAGGAAGGCTGCTGCCCGGAGCCGACGCCGATGTGGTGCTCGTCGATCCGGAGGAGCGCTGGAGCGTCACCGATGGCGAGATCCTTTCGAAGGCCCGGTGGTCTCCCTTCTCGGGACGCGTGCTGATCGGGCGGCCAGTGCGCACCTATCTCCGCGGTGCTGTGGTCATGGAACAGGGGCGGGTAGCTGCAGAGCCTGGTCGGGGCCACTTTCTCCCCGGGCCAGGGGCCGGCGTGCGTGATCATTGAGCGCCCGCCACGTCGAGCACCAGCCGACCGATGACGTTGCCCGATTCGAGTCGGGCCAATCCCTCGTTGACATCGGTCAGCGCGAGGACGCTGTCGACAACCGGCCGGACCCGGCCGGCAGCGACGATCGAGATCACGTGCTCCATGTCCACTCGTGACGCGTAGCGCACGCCGAGCACACTCTGCTCGAGGAGAACCAACTGGTCGCTCGAGACGCTCATCTGCGCGTCCACGAGGTAGCCGACGCAGACGACGCGTCCACCCGGTCGACAGAGCCGGCGGGCGGTCTCCAGGAATGCCGGCCGACCCGTCGTTTCGATGACGACGTCAGCACCCTGGCCGGCGGTGTCCTCGCGCACGCGGCCGGCCGCCGCCTCGCTGGTCGTCGCCATCAGGACGCCGGCGCCGAGGGCCCCCTGCACTTTTGCCTCACTGACCTCGACGCCCAACGTCCGTGCGCCGACCGCCTGTGCGATGAGCGCCGCGTGGATGCCGACGCCGCCGAGCCCGAGCACGACGGCGTACTCACCCGCCACCAGCGCCCCTCGCGTCACGACCGCTCGGTAGGCCGTTCCCATCGCGCACGTCAACGCCGGCGCCATCCGGTCCGGAATGTTGTCGGGTATGGGGAGCAGGTACTCGATCGGCACCGTCAAATACTCTTGGAAGCCGCCCGGTTCGGTGAACCCCATCCAGGCCGTCGGCTGGAGGCAGAGCTGCTCGTCTCCCCGCCGGCAGCTCGCGCAGCGCCGGCACGCCCACACGTGATAGAGAACGACGCGATCGCCGACTCCGACGCCGGCCGGCCCGTTCAAGGCGATGATGCGACCGCAGATCTCATGCCCCGCCACATGCGGAAGCCGGAGCTTGGCGGAATACGGCATGTGGCCGCGCGCCGTCTTCACGTCACTGAAGCAGATGCCGCAGGTGAGCACCTGGACCAGCGCCAGACCAGGCCCTGGGGTGGGCCGCGGACGCCTCACGAGTTCCAGGTCACGGTCGTATCCCGTGATGACCATCGCTCGCATGTCCGGGATCCCGGTCATGCTGTCCAGGCGCTTCGTCGAGCGCGGGGCAGGTGCAGTCTTCCGGTCACGAGCGACATCTATACGAGGCTCAAATCAGAGCCTCGTCGTAGAAGGGATGCTTGGTGAAGAGGATGGGGCCGTCCCTGGTGATCAGGAGGTTCTCCTCCAGGCGCACGGTCTGCTCCAGGCCGGGATGGCCGGCGAAGGTCTCGGCCGCGAAGTACATGCCCTCCTGGAGCTCGACCGGGTAGTCCATCGAATAGGCCCGGGAGATCCACATCCCCTCGTAGAGCGAGAGCCCGATCGAGTGCGCGAACTGCTGCAGGGTGACGGTCTGGTATTCGTCGTCCGCGTAGACGGGCAGCTTCTTGGCCACGTCGGCGCTGGTATGGCCCGCCCGCATCATTTCGATGGCCGCGTACATCGACTCGTGGCACTCCTTGTAGAGGTCTCGTTCCCGCGGCGTCAGCTTGCCGCCGACCTTGAACGTGCGTACGAAGTCCACGAAGTAGCCGCCGGGGCCGATCGCGTTCTGATCCACGATCACGAGGTCGCCCTGGCGGATCGTCTTGTCCGTGTGCCAGCGCCGGTAGGGGCTGGTGTTGCCGCCGGAGGCGACGATGATGTCATAGACGAAGTCGAAGCCCTTCTCGTAGAGGTACTCGTTGACCTTGGCCGTGATGTGCGCCTCGGTCACCCCCGGACGCAGCCACTCGTTCTCGATCTTCCACATCGAGGTGTCCCCGATCGCGGAGGAGATCTTGAGGCACTCGATCTCGTCAGGCGTCTTGATCACCCGGGCGCCCGACATCACCGGCCACGCGCTGACGATGTTGAGCCCGGCGCGCTGGAAGGCGGCCAGGGCGGCCGGGTCCATCATGTCGACCCCGACCTTCTCGCCGGCGACGTGGTTCTCCTCGAGCACGCGGTGGACGGAGGCCACCATGCGGTCGGCCATCCATTCCTCCGCCGTCTCCGCCCACTTCCAGGTGATGGCGGGGCGGATCTTCCCCTGCAACCAGGGGGCGTCGATCTTGGCGCACTCGAGATCGGAGCCGGCGGTCTCGAAGAGCACCGGGTCGCCGCCGCGGGGCAGCACGCAGTAGCGGATGAAGATGTTGTTCTTCCAGTTGCCCTGATAGACGCTCGTGATGTAGCGGACGTTCTCGCCGACGAAGCAGACCACGGCGCCCAGGTCGTGCTTCTCCATCATCATCCGGGCCCGCGTCAGCCGGTCCCGGCGCAGGCGGTCGAAGTCGACCCGGGCCTGCCAGTCGGTGCCCGTCGTGCTGTAGGTACGGCGGGGATCGAACTCGTGCGGCTTCTCCAGGAAGGAGAGGTCCATCCCCCTCCCGAAGGGCGTGGTCTCGTGGTTCGTCGACATGGTCACCTCCCGGGTCCGACTCGTCTCAAGGGGTGAACTCGATCACGTACAGTCCACCGGTGAACCGATCGATGGCGTAGATGAGCCCGGCCTCGTCTACGTAGACGTCGTTCATCTGGATCGCCCCGGCCGGCGATCCTGCCGGCGCCTCGGGAAGGAGATACCCGGCCAGGCGGGGCTGGAAGGGGTCGGTGATGTCGACGGCGCGGACCCCGCCGTTGAAGAAGGCGCCGATCAGGATCTGGTCGGAATGGAAGGCGGTCGGCAACGGCTCGTTCTCGTGGATGTTGTGGGTGCCGTAGCGGCCGCCGGCATGCCGCAGTGCGGCCGGCGGCGAGGGGGCGCTCGCCAGCGGGACGATGTTCGTTTCGACGCTGCCGTCCATGATCCACAGCAGTTTGGGGTGGTCCTCGGCGGCGTCGAGAATCGCCTCATCGGTGACCGCCAGCAGCCCGCGCTCGAACAGCGGCAGGACGGTGTGGGTGAAGCCGGGCAACGGCGGATGGAAATCCAGCCGGCTGACCAGGCTCGGATGGGCCCGATCCTTCAGGTCGAGGATGACCACGCCCGCGTCCAGATAGCCGACGTAGGCCCGGTCGCCTCGCTCAGGGTAGACGTTGATGTTGTGAGAGCGGAAGCCGTAGTCGAAGCGTGGATGGCGGACGGGAGGCGGCTCGGCGTCGCCGACTCGTGTGCCCGGCAG
The DNA here is from genome assembly GCA_049283435.1 of Candidatus Dormiibacterota bacterium. Taxonomy (GTDB): domain Bacteria; phylum Chloroflexota; class Dormibacteria; order Dormibacterales; family Dormibacteraceae; genus CAVTSA01. The sequence continues at coordinate 7,376 of JBAPVZ010000342.1, read as the reverse complement.
CCACCAGCGACCCGCCTCGACGGGGTGCGAGGGATCGCTCAGGTCGACGATGACCGTGATCTGGTCGTCCAGCGGGTTGGTGGGCTCGAAATCGGGCATGCCCGACGAGATGTAGGCGAGGCAGCCGTCGACGAACCAGACGAAATGAGCACCGCGGGAGTGGGGGCCCGAGGTGTCGAAAAATGCGATCGGCCGCGGATCCTCGGGTCGCGAGATGTCGAACAGCTCCAACCCCGCCGGTTTCCCGCCCGGCGACGTGACCTGGTACGCCACCGCCAGCAGGTCGCCGACGGCGGCAAGGGAGTTCGATCGCACGTCCCGGTGCGGTAGACGCGTCTGGTTGATCACCCGCGGCGCGCGGGGATCGGTCACGTCGACGGCGCTGAAGTTGATCGGGCCGCTCTCGTGGGCGACGTACAGCGTGCGCCGGCCGCCGGCGGCGTGCAGCGCGATGCCCTCCCCGCCGTTCCCGTTGGCGGCCAGGTCGCTATGCCCGATGAGACGCATATTCTCCGCTTGCACGCCGATGTCAGAGGAGGCTTGGTTTGGCATAGCGGTTACGGGTAGTATATGTTACTTTAAGCACGAAGTTCATGCAAGGCGACTCCCCCGGCGCTCCTCCGATCAGGTCCGAGGCCGGCTCGGGCTCCACCACGCAGGCGGCGGTGGCCGAGGCCGTGGGTGACGCCAGGCCCGTGCGCCGGCACGTGTCGGTGATCCCTGGCGACGGGATCGGCAAGGAGGTCATCCCGGCCGCCGTCCGGGTCCTGGAGGCTCTCGACCTCGGGCTCGAGCTGGAGGAGTTCGATGTCGGGGCCGAGAGATTCCTGGCCACCGGCGCGGCGCTCCCCGACGATCTCTACCGGCAGGTGACCGAGGCGGATGCGATCCTGCTCGGCGCGATCGGGGATCCGCGCATCACGGTGCCGCACTACAGCAGTCAGGTCCTGATGCGGCTGCGCCGCGGGCTCGACCTCTTCGCCAACGTCCGTCCGGCTCAGCTCTTCGACCAGCGCCTGAGCCCGCTGCGCAACCTCGACGGCCGGCCGGTGGACCTGATCGTGCTCCGTGAGAATACGGAGGGGCTGTACTCGGGCCAGGGATCGCGCTTCGACCCCGGCACCACCCGTGAGGTGGCGATCCAGAACCATTACAACACCTACGCCGGCGTGACCCGGATCATCGAGTATGCCTTCCGCATCGCGCGTCGCGAGGTCTGCATGGCCGACAAGTGGAACGCCATGCCGCACGCCGGCGCGATCTGGCAGGAGCGCTTTCGTGCGATCGCCGCCCAGCACTCCGAGATCCAGGCGTGCCACCAGATGATCGACGCTGCCGCCCTGCACCTGCTTCAGGATCCAGGCGGGTTTGACGTGATCGTCACCGAGAATGCGTTCGGCGACATCCTCAGCGACCTCGCCGCCGGCGTCGTCGGAGGCCTCGGCCTCGCCCCCTCGGCCAACCTCAACCCAGCCAGCGGCAAGGGTGTGTTCGAGCCTGTCCACGGCAGTGCGCCGGACATCGCCGGAAGGGGCATCGCCAACCCGCTCGCCGCGATTCTGACCGCTGCCCTGGCCCTCGACCACCTCGGCTTCGACGAGGCGGCGAGCCGGGTGCGGGCGGCGGTGCGTGGTGCCGTCGTGGCGCAGGACTGCACGCGAGATCTGGGCGGCTCCCTGGGCACTGCGGAGGCGGCCGACGCGGTCATCCGCCGGCTGGGTTCGCCGAGCTGAAGAGACCCGTCCACAGCGGAGGAGACATGGAAACCAGGCATCTCTCTCGGATCAAGACGATCGAGCTACCAGGCGAGCCACTGGTCAAGTTTGATATCGGTTGGGTCGACGACAAAACCCGGACCTACTATGTTGCCGACCGCTCCAACGCTCGCCTCGCCGCCGTCGACGTCGACCGAGCCGAGTACTCCCATTCTCTTGGCGCCGGGCTCTTCACCGGGGTGCCCGCGGTGGGCGGTGCCACGGCCGGCCCCAACGGGGTGGTGGTTCTGGCCGACCTCCAGCAGGCATGGGCGGGAGACGGGGACAGTACGGTCAAGATCATCGACTGCCGGAGCCGGCAGCTGCTCGACGTCGTCCATACGCAAGGCGAGCATCGGGTCGACGAGCTTGCCTATGACGACGAGGACGGCATCGTGCTGGTCGCCAACGACCAGGAGAAGGTGCCCTTCGTCACCCTGATCTCGACCGATCCCGGACACGAGGTCCTCGGCAAGGTCGAGTTCCCACAGGCGACCAACGGGCTCCATCAGCCGGTCTGGGACCCGGGCACGAAGCGGTTCTTCGTTCCCGTGACCGAGGTCGGGGGCGAGAAGGCGGCGGGCGAGATCGCCGCCATCGATCCCGGGTCGATGCAGGTGGTCGCCAGTTACGCGGTGCGCGAGTGCCAGCCGGCGGGGTTGACAGTGGGACCGGCCGGCGAGCTCTGCGTCGGCTGCAGCAAGAACGCGGTCGCGGCCGGCTTTGCGCCCCGCTCCCTGATCCTCGATCTGGGCTCCGGTGATCTCCTGGCGAGGGTCGACGAGGTCGGGGGCTCGGACGAGGTCTGGTACAACCCGGGCGACAGTCGGTACTACCTGGCCGCGTCGGGCATGAACGGCGGCCCTGTGCTCGGCGTCATCGACGCTCGCACCCGGACCTGGGTCGAGAACGTACCTACTGCGGTCGACGCGCACTCGGTGGCTGCGGACGCCCGGACCAATCGGGTGTTCGTCCCGGTCCCCCCCGACGTGGACACGCCGAACGGTGGGGTCGCGGTGTTCGAGATGGACGGTTCGTCGAGGAGGGATTGACGATGGATGGCGACTCCGCCGCGGAGCTGATCAGGCAGACGGAAGCGGCACGCGGCTACCTCAATCCTGGCCACCGCTCGCTGGCCAACGAGGACCCGGAGTTCCTGCAGGCATACAACGATCTGGTCGGGCGCGCGCTCAAACACGGCGCACGGGAGGCCGACCAGGACGACCTGCCGGCCAAATACCGGGAGCTGGTCGTCTGCGCCCTGCTCGCCTTCCGGGGGGAGCCCGAGTCCGCGATCGCCGGTCACCTCAGACGAGCGATGCGGCTGGGCGCGACGCGCGGGGAGGTCGTCGGCGCGTTCGAGGCGGCGATGGTGCCCGGCGGCGCACCGACACTACTGGCCGGCATGCGAGTCCTCGCCGGCATCGACAACCCCCAGGGATAGCCCCCACTGAGCGGGCTCGAGCCGCTCGCTCGCAAGCTGTGCCGGCGGAGACGGCCGCGATGCTGCCGGTCGTTCACGTCCGCCTCCCCGGCACCGTCGCACGGTCAGGTGACGGCGGTGGGGGCGATCACGTCCCGGTCGGTCTTGACGTCGACGATCGCCGGCACGTTCGCCTCGAGTGCCTGCTGGACGGCGGCTCGTAGCTGGCTCGGACGGTCGACCCGGATCCCCAGTGCACCGACGTCGCGCGCGATCTGCGCGAAGTCGACGTCGGTATATGTCCAGAGCTCGCGTGAGCGTTCGGTTGGCCGGCCGTCGTAAGCGCGCTCGAACCCGCGCCTCGACTGGTTCCCGCCGCTGTTGTTGTTGACGATCGTGACAATGTTGATCTTCCACCGCACGGCCGTCTCTATCTCTGCGATGTGGTACCAGAGGCCGGCGTCACCGGTGAACACGACGGTGGGGCGGGAAGGCTGCGAACACTTCGCCCCGAGACCAGCCGGGAAGGCCCAGCCCAGATGTCCGCAACTGCGGAGATAGCGTTGCGTCGAACTGGTGAGATCGAAGAACCCTCCCATCCACATGCCGGCATGACCCGTGTCGACGACGACGACGGCATTTTCCGGCATCAGATCCCGCAACTCGTGGCACAGACGCTCGGGACGCGTTGGCGCCTCGTCGCTGGTGAGCAACGGCTGGTATTTCGATCGCCAGTCGGCACCGATCGCATCGACCTCAGCCAGCCACGCTGACCGGGGCTGCGTCGCGATCGCCGGGGTCAACTCCAGCATTCGCTCGAGTGTGACCCGTGCATCGCCGTTGATCCCGACGAGGAGTGGATAGTTGCGGCCGATATTCTGGGGTTCGATGTCGATCTGGATGGCCGGCGTCCCGATCCGCGGTACCGCCCAGAAATGGGTCGTCATCCCCCCGGTTTCGGTGCCCACGAAACAGACGAGGTCGGCACGGTTGACGACCCGGTTGGCGCTCTCGCGCGAATACGACCCGACCACGCCGACCGACAGTGGATGGCGGCCGACGATCGTGTCCTTCCCGTTGAGCGACGTGGCTACCGGAATCGAGAGCGCCTCGGCCAGCGCCACGAGCTCGGTGGCGGCGCCCGACGCTCGGACGCCACCCCCGGCGACGATCACCGGCCGCTCGCTGGCGGCGAGGTGACGAAGCGCCCGCAGCAGCGTCTCATCGTCGGCGGCCGGTCGAAAGGGGGGGAGGGCGGAGAAGAGCGGGTCGAGGTGTGAGACCAGGGGGGCCTGATCCTGGTCGATCTGACCCTCGTTGCCCCGGAACTGCAGATGGACGGGGCCGGGACACCCGGTGGTCGCGGCACGGAACGCCTGCTGCATCATGTCGGGAAAGCGACGAACATCGTCGACCGTCCCATTGAACTTGGTGACCGACTCGAACGCGGGGACGTCGTCGACCTCCTGGTAGACCTTGCGGAATTTGGTCGCCGGATCGCGGCCGCCCGTGAGCGCGATGACTGGCGAGTGCGCGAGCCACGCGTCCCGGAGGCCGGCGGCCAGGTTCATGGCCCCGATCACCTGGGCCCCGCACACACCCGGACGGCCCGAGGCCCGGGCATAGCCATCAGCCATGTACGCCGCCGCCTTCTCACCATGCGCGTGGATGCGGGCGATGGCCGTCCTCTTCTCCAGCTCGACCATGGTCCGGCGGAGAATGGCCGGAACCATGAAAAGATGGGTCACGCCGTAGGCGTCGAGCATCTCCGCCAAGATTTCGGCTCCGGTTCTGGTGGTCGGCTCTTCAGCCTGCATGGGTGTCAGCTCCATTCCGCGAACGCGGATCAATCGGCGGCGGCAGGGTCGTCATGGTGGTTGACGCAGTGCGATGAGGCGCATCGGCGCGCGAGGCTACTCCTGCTGGAGGCTGTTCCAGTGCCTACCTCGGCTTCACTCGTTCGTGATCACCCAGGTGCCGGCGGAACCCCCTGTACAGTCCGAGGTCATACACGATCTTGACGCCGCCACTGACGACGAACGGGACCGCCAGGGCCCCGACCTGGATGGCGAGGCCGGTGAGCACCGGGCCGCAGGCCTGTGCCACGCCTCGAATTGCGCCGGTCGTTGCCAGCGCCCCGGCCCGTTCGTTGGGCTTGACGATGGAGACGACGTACGCCTGACGCACGGGGATGTCCATCTGTGAGATGGCGTTGCGCGCCAGGAGGAAGGCGATGGCCCACACCAAATTCGGGCTGAACGCAGTCAAGATGAGGAGGATGTTGCTCGGTAGGTGGGTGAAGACCATGGTGTTGACGAGGCCGATTCGGTCGCCCAGCCATCCGGCCGCCTCGTAGGACGCCGCGACCACCAGCGAGATCGCGGCAAAGGAAGGCCCCAGGACTTCGGCGCTGGCCCCGAAGCGCTGATGCAGCCAGAAGGCGACGAGCGAGTTCGTGACCAGGCCCCCACCGAAGGAGTCGAGTGCGAAGAGGGCCGACAGGCCGAGAAGAGGACGCACGCTTCTCAGCAACGGCGCCTCCGGTTGACCCTCGACTGCCGGCGAAAGCAGGAAGGGAAGGCCGGCCGTCAACACTCCGATCAAGGCGAAACCGAGAAAGAACAGCCGGCCGCGGCTGAGGTCGGTCCCCAGTCCGGCCGTCAGGCTCCCGGCGGCGGCGGCGAGCGCGGCCGTCAATGAGTAGCGTCCGAACGCTCGATTGCGCCCGGAGGGCGGAACCGTCTCCGTGAGCACGGCTTGCTCGACGGCAAGGAAAGGCCCGAGATCGGTGCTGGCGGCGCCGATCATGCCGGTCAGCGCAGCCACCACCATCCACCAGAACCCGCCGGCGAGGGCGAGATCAATGCCGCTCAGCGCCATCAGGACGCCGGCCATCGACAGCGTCGTCCGCCGGCCGAGATGAGTGGCCAGGCTGGCCAGCCCGAGTCCGGTCAGCGATGCCGAGAGCACTCCTGCGGTGAGCACGACCCCGATTTGGACCGATGTCAAGCCCCGCCACTGCAGGTAGATCGCGAGCAGGACGGCCGAGAAGCCGAACCCGAAGGCACGCAGCAGCCGTCCCGAAAGGAGGACCACGTAGTCCCGCAGGTGGGTGTCAGAGGGGCCGGATGAGCTCATGGGTATCGCGTATCAGCTCAGCGACGTGACCGGCGCTCGCAGATTGCTCGACGGGTAAGCGCCGGCTCGACAGCGAAGAGCTGAAGAGTCTGCCTCCCTCACCATCTGCTGACGAGGACCTTCTTGCGGGTGTAGAACTCGACACCGTCGGTGCCGTGCACGTGCAGGTCGCCGAGAAAGGAGCCCTTCCAGCCGCTGAAGGGAAAGAACGCGAACGGCTGCGCAACCGGCACGTTGACGCCGACCATGCCGGCCTCGACGTGCTCCCGGAACTCGCGAGCTGACCGGCCGTTGCTGGTGAAGACTACGGCCATGTTGCCGAGGGCCATCCGGTTCGCCTGCTCGATCGCCTCCTCCAGGGTGGCCGCGTGGCCGACCGAGAGCACCGGCCCGAAGATCTCCTCGTGACCGACCGACATCTCCGGGCGTACACCGTCCAGGAGCGTCGGTCCCAGGAAAAAGCCCGGTCTCGCCATCTCGCGCCGCCCGTCGACGATGATCCGAGCTCCCTCGGCAGCACCTTCCTCGACGTAGGCGGCGACCCGGTCTCGATGCTCGCCGCGGATCAGCGGCCCGACGTCGACCGTGGGGTCGGTCCCTGCTCCGACCTTGAGTCCCGCGGCATGTTCGGCCAGAGCCTCGACGAGCCGGTCCGAGGACGCGCCGACCGCGTTCACGACGCTTCCCGCCAGGCAGCGCTCGCCCGCGTTGCCGAATGCGGAACCAGAGACGGCGGGCACGGCCAGGTCGAGGTCCGCGTCGGGCAGCACGACGAGGTGGTTCTTGGCCCCGCCGAGCGCCTGCACGCGCTTGCCGGCTCCCGCCGCCGTTCGGTACACGTGCGCGGCGACGGGCGCCGAGCCGACGAAGCTGACCGCGGCCACCCCCGGGTCCGTGAGCAGTGCGTCGACCTCCGTGCGCGCGCCGTGCACGACGTTCAGCACACCGTCGGGGAAGCCGGCCTCGGTGAACAGCTCGCCCAGCCGGACGGCGCCGAGGGGCGTCCGCTCGGACGGTTTGAGCACGAAGGTATTCCCGCAGACGACGGCCAGCGGGATCAT
>JBAPVZ010000341.1:0-2371 GCA_049283435.1 Candidatus Dormiibacterota bacterium | reverse complement strand
GATGCAGGGACTCTCGATGAGCGCGGGGCGCATCCGATGACCCGTGCCCGCTCGATCGGTCACCGGGTGGCGAACGGTCCCGCGAACGCGCTGCACGAGGTCAGCGAGACGACGCTGCGGGTCGGCGGCGCCCTGCTGCGGATCCTCTGCCCGCCGCTGCTGCGCCGGGGCGCCGAAGGCCAGGAGCAGCTCCAGCAGGTCGTGCAGGTCGCGATCGAGGGGCTGCAGGCGGTGCCGTTCTCGCTCACGCTGCGGGACGGCCCGGCGGCGCTCGACGCGACGTCAGGGATCGCCGAGGCGCCTCGCGCGGTCTGCCGGCTCTACTTCCCCGAGGTGCGGGAGGCCGCGACCCACCAGCTCTCCGTCGAGGTGGGCGGTGCCCGGGCGGAGGTCGCGATCGTGGCCCGGCCGGTCCGCCACTGGCGCATCTTCCTGATCCACCAATCCCATCTCGACATCGGCTACACCGACCGGCAGGACCAGGTGCTGCGCCATCATCTCGGCTACCTCGACGCCGTGCTCGACCTGGCGACGGCGAGCGACGGCCACCCCGACGACGCTCGCTTCCGGTGGAACGTCGAGGCGACATTGCCGCTGGAGCGCTGGCTCGCGGTGCGCGGGAAGCAGCAGCGGGACCGCTTCCTCGAGCTCGCCCGCAGCGGCCGGATCGAGGTCACCGCGCTCGCCAACAGCATGCACACGGAGGCGTTCTCGATCGACGAGCTCGCCCGCCAGTTGCGGTTCGCGCTGGGCCTGCGCGACGAGCACGAGCTGCCGGTGGTGACCGCGATGCAGACCGACGTGCCGGGCGCGACGCTCGGGCTGCTGGGCCTGCTGGCCGACGCCGGCGTGCGCTATCTCTCGGTCGCCCACAACTATGCCGGCCGCTCGATCCCGCACCTGCTCGACGGCGGCCGGCTCACCCGCCCGTTCCGCTGGCAGGCGGCGAGCGGGCGCGAGCTGCTCACCTGGCTCACCGACACCCCGCACGGCTCCGCGTACATGGAGGGCAACCTGGTCGGGCTCGCCAACGGCTACGACGCGACGCTCGACCTGCTGCCCGCCTACCTGCACGCGCTCGCGACCCGGCCCTACCCCTACACCGGCGCCGAGGCATTCGGCTGGAACGGCCTACCGCCGCAGGAGCCGCTCGAGAAGCGCCCCTACCCGCACGACATCCTCCACCTGCGCGTCCAGGGACTCCACGCCGACAACGCCCCGCCGAGCCTCCTGCTCGCCGACCTGGTGCGCCGTTGGAACGAGACCTGGGCCTACCCCCACCTCCGGCTGGCGACGAACCGCGACTTCTTCGAGACGGCGGAGGCGGAGCTGGGGGACCGGCTCGACACGTTCACCGGCGACTGGACCGATTGGTGGGCCGACGGCATCGGCTCGGCGGCGCGCGAGATCTCGTTCGGCCGGGCGGCCCAGACGAACTCGCCGGTCGCGCAGTCGCTGCACACGCTCGCCGATGCGCTCGACGGCTCGGAGGACGGGGGGGGCTGGCAGCGCTCGGTCGACGGCGCGTATCGCGAGCTGGCCCTGTTCGACGAGCACACCTGGGGCGCCGCGAACCCCTGGAACGACGCGCTGGGCGAGCGGGACGCGGGTGCGCTGCAGTGGCAGCGCAAGGCGGCGTTCGCGCGCGAGGCGTGGGAGCAGGCGCGCGCAGCCCGGGACGAGGGAGCGGCGCGGCTGGCCGGCCGCCTCGGCGGAGCGCCGATCGCATCCGCCCTGGCGCAGCTCGTCGTGCTCAACCCGAGCGGCCGTCCGCGCACCGACGCGGTCCGCGTGCTCCTGCCTGCCGAGCGCGTCCCCCTGTCGCAGGCGATCGAGGTCGTCGACGAGACGACCGGCGAGACACGTCCCTACGAGCTCGACCCGCAGCGCAACGCCGCTGTCCGCCCCCGCGGCCGGCAGCTCCGCTTCGTCGCCGCCGGCGTGCCCGGATTCGGCTACCGGCGCTATGCCGTGCGAGCCGCGACGACCGATCCCGCGGCCCCGCCGGCGCCTGACGCAGTGCTCGAGAACGGGACCTATCGGGTCGACGTCGACACCGTCGCCGGGGTCCTGCGCAGCGTCCGGGACCTCGCGCAGGGCCGCGAGCTCGTCGAGCCGGACAGTCCGTTCGGCGCCAACCAGTATGTCTACGACCGCTATGGCAGCGCGCCCGAGTTCAACCACCTCTCCGGGCGCATCCCGCAGGCGGGCGCCTGGCTCCTCGGCAGCCGGTCGGTCGCGACCGACGGCGTGCTCGTCGCCCGCGAGCGCACGCCGATCGCCGACCGCGCGACGATCCGGTTGCGCGCGCCTGGCGCGGACTGGCTCGAATCGACCGTCGAGCTGCTGCAGGGCGTCGCCCGCGTCAACG
>JBAPVZ010000340.1:0-1768 GCA_049283435.1 Candidatus Dormiibacterota bacterium | reverse complement strand
GCCGGCACCAACTGGTTTGCGACCCTCGACGGGCTCTACCGGCTGGCCGTCGACGCTGCCGCGGAGGCGCCCCTGCTGCTCGAGATCGACGACATCCAGTGGTGCGATAGACCCTCGCTGCGGTTCCTCGCCTACCTCGTGCACCGACTGGAGGGCCTGCCGGCGCTCGTCGCCGTGGGGCTGCGCGTGGCTGAGTCGGGGTCGGACGCGACGCTTCTCGGCGAGATCGCCCACGACGCGGCGACGGCATCGATCTACCCGGCGCCGCTCAGTGAGGTCGCATCCGCGGCCCTTTTCCGGACGCGGTTGGGCGCTGATCCAGATTCGCGTTTTGTGGCGGCCAGCCATCGGGCGACCGGCGGCAACCCGCTTCTTCTGGGGGAGCTGCTCCGGGTGATGGAGGCCGAGAAGGTACCTCCTGACGCGGCGCATGTGGACGCGGTCCGGGATATCGGCCCGCGCGCCGTCTCGCGAACCGTCCTGCTCCGTCTTTCGCGTCTGCCCGTCGAGGCGGTCGCGGTCGCGCGCGCCACCGCCGTCCTCGGGGAGGACGCGAGCCTGCCGGCGATCTCGGGGCTGGCGGAGCTCAGTGAGGCACGCGTCGCCGAGGCCGGCCGCGCCCTCGTCCGGGCGGAGATCCTGCGTCCCGAGCCGCCGCACGGGTACCTCCACCCACTGGTTCGCGACGCCGTGTACCACGAGCTGGCCCCGGTCGAGCGTGAGTTGCGCCACGCGCAGGCGGCCCGACTGCTGCTGGGCATGGGCGTGGAAGTCGAGCAGGTGGCCGCTCACCTGCTCCGCGCGCCCTGCCGGGGTGAGTCGTGGGTCGTCGCCGTGCTGCGGGATGCCAGCCTGAGGGCGATGCAGAAGGGAGCGGCCGAGAGCGCGGTGTCGTACCTCCGGCGGGCGCTCGCCGAGTCGCCGCCGGCGGCGGAGCGTCCCGAACTGCTGCTCGCGCTCGGGATGGCCGAGGCACTGGTCCATGCACCGTCTTCCGCCGAGCACCTGAAGGCGGCGCTCGACACGCTTCCCGACCCTGCCTCGCGCGCCGGAGCCGCTCAGGCGCTGGCGCGGATGCTGATCTTCACCCGCCCTCCGGAGGAAGCGGTCGCCGTCGTCAAGCAGGCCGCGGCCGAGCTCCCGGCCGAGCTCCTCGATCAGCGTCGGGCCCTGGAGGCAATGGAGCTCTACGCCGTGGACTTCGGAGCCCCCGAGGAGCGGACCGCCTCTCGCCTGGCACGGGTGCGTGACGGTATGGAGGGCGACGGCCCCGGCGCCCGGATGCTCAAGGCGGTCGCCGCCTGGGACTGGGCGCTCACCGGTGGGCCGGCGCCGGCTTGCGTCGAGCTTGCCCTGACCGCGCTGGCCGACGGCGTGCTGGTCGCCGCCGATCCAGCCTTCATGTCGATCGTGGCGATCGGGGTGCTCGTGCTGGCGGACCGGGACGAGGCGGACGTGGCCTGGGAGTCGGCGCTGGCCGAGGCGCATCGCCGAGGATCGCTCGACGCCCTCGCCGGCGTTCACATCTGGAGGGGATGGACGTGGCTGCAGCGAGGTGAGCTGGGCGAGGCGGAGCGCTCGCTGCGCCAGGCGATCGAGGAGACGACGCTCTGGAACTCGCAGCAGGGCGCGGCCATGCCCTACGCACAGGGCCTTCTGGCGAGAGTCCTCGTCGAACGCGGCGAGCTGGCAGGGGCGCGCGATGCGCTGGCTCGCCGCGGCAGTCCGATTCCCACCTCCGACGGGGACGGCCTGTGCCGGCGCAGTG
>JBAPVZ010000339.1:0-2170 GCA_049283435.1 Candidatus Dormiibacterota bacterium | reverse complement strand
TAGGTGCTGTGCCGCTGCTCGCATTCCTGGCGCATCGTCCGAACCAGATCGAGGCAATCCTCGGTCGGGACGCCGAGTCGAGCCGCAAAGGCCGGCGCCAACCTCGTGAACATCGCGCTCACGTTGGAGGCCATGAAGGACCCGCTTCTACCGCCCCACTCGCCGACCGGCATCTCGACCCGCCGTGTGCGGATGTCGCCCATACCGAGGCGTTGCAGGTGGCGTCCCAGGCCACTGGAGATCACACCCTCGACGTCGAGCCCACTGGACTGTGCGAGCTGCTGCAGGAGACCGACCAGCCTTGCCGTCGCCGGGCCTGACGGTGCGATCGCGTTGCCACCCTCCACCAATTCCACCCAACCGCCCGGGCTCGTCACCCGCACCAGGTCGTCCAACAGCGCCGACCACGATGCGACCGGGATCCCCGAATAGAGGAGGCGCTGGTGGACGAAGTCGAAGCAGTCATCGGGAAACGGCAGGCCGGAGATCACATTGCAGCGCACGAAGCGACAGTTGGCGGGGCCCCCCGGCTTGCTCCGCTCCAGATCGACGCCGACCACCACAGCGTTCGGCAACTCCTTGCCGACGTCGAACGCCCACTGTCCTGACCCCGTCCCGCTGTCGAGCACCCGAAGCGGCTCCCCGACCGGCGCGAGATGATTGGTTCCGATGGCCTCGAAGAGGGCGTAGTGCTGCAGGTCGAGCCGGTTGACCTCGGCCGGAACTCGCGGAAACATGTAGGAATCCGGACTTTTGGCACCTGGCGATGGTTCCGAACCAGTCCCATTTGGTACCGGCGTTCGTCCGCCGCCGTGCGCTGGTGATCCCATGCCGACGCTCACTCTATCCGAGACCGGCGACGAGGATGTCAGCGCATGCCGGTCACACCCGCCGCGACGCGATCCCCTGGTTCTCGCCGTTGATTCCGATGCTCTGGATGAACCGCGGGTGGATGCGAAACATCTCGGGATCGACGTGGCCCCCGATCGCTTCCTTGCCTCCCGCACCGAGCCGCTCCGCGTTGCCGCGGACCTCGAGCATGCGGACCTGCCAGGGGTCGAACGAGGGGATGTCGTCCACCACCAGGGCGACCTCCGGATTGCGGCCGACGTCGCGCCACTTCTTGCGAGTCGCAAAGTCGTGGCCCCCGATGTCGATGGTGTCTGCCGCTTCGTTGTAGACGAACGTGACGGGGACCACGTGGGGATGGCCGTCAGGGGTCGCCGTGGCCAGGCGGCAGAGCCTCTGGGAACGGAGGTAGGCGATCTCGGCCGAAGTGAAGGCGGGCACGGCAGGCAACCCTACCGGGCGGCGTCGCTGTCGGGTGAGTTGGGACCGTGCCCGGCCAGGGTTGAGAGCGGCGGCGGCTCCGAGGAACAGCCGGCGAGTGTTTCCGAATCATGCCGAGCGCCTCGCGTCGCGGGTGACCGTGCGGGACGTGGCTCGGGAGGCCGGCGTCGCCGTCTCGACCGTGTCCAAGGCGCTGAACGACACCGGTGAGTTGCCCGCCGAGACGCGGCAGCGGGTGCGGGTCGCTGCCGAGCGACTCGGCTTCGTGATCGACGGCGTGGGCCGCTCGCTGGCCTCCGGTCGCACCTACACCGTCGGCGTCCTCACGGGCGACGAGATCGGCCGCTTCTCAATACCGGTCATGCTGGGGGCCGAGAACGCGCTGGCCGCCAGCAAGATGCTCGTCCTCCTCTGCGACGGCCGCGACGACCCCTGCTCCCAGGCGGTGTCTGCTGGGCCGGCGAACAGATTCGCGACCTCGTCCCACCTTCGCCAGGCCCGTGGCGCCAGGGCGACCAGACGAGCACTGGGCCTCCCGGCCACGGTGATCGTCACCTCCTCCCCGGCTTCGACCCGCCGCAGCAGCTCGGATGCCCGTTGTCGTAGCTCCCGCAGTCCGACGACGCTCACAACGACAGCGTACAGGTGCTATTGGCGCCCACAAGCGGATCCGCTTTTCGGTTACAGACCGGCGGCTCGGCGAGAGGCGATGACGACGGCATTGTTGGGCATGTCAGCCCAAACGATCTCGAAGTAGTTGCCCTCGGGGTCGCACAGGTACGCCGACCGACCGGTGAAGAACTCCGCGTCGACCGGTTCCTTCGTCACCCGAGCACCGGCCGCGCGCATGTGCGCGGTGAGCCGGTCCACCTCCTGGGCA
>JBAPVZ010000338.1:0-4109 GCA_049283435.1 Candidatus Dormiibacterota bacterium | reverse complement strand
GAACATGGTGGGTTGGGCATGGCGTGGCGGAAGCGGCGTCGCTGGCTAGATCTCCTTCACCATGAATCTGCACGCATCGGCGAGGTAATGGGTGGCCCCGCCGCTATCCTCGAATGACCACCGATCGACGTAGGCCACCGTTGGGCGATACCCGAGGCGAGCGTAGAGGGTGGCTGCACGCACGTTCGTGGTCTCAACGCCGAGACCAATGCAGTGACAGGGGCGAGCTCGTGCTGCTCTTTCGGCTGCGCGAATGAGTGCAGTGCCGACGCCGCGGGATCGCATCGCTTCAGGCCACACGCCAAGGCCGTTGATCTCAGGGCAGTCACTGTGACGAACTCGAACCTCTTCCGCGCCGCAACCGTCCCACCGTATCTCACAACTTCCGACCGGCTGCCGGCCAAGCCAGGCAACGAGGACGGTGCTCCTGCCGAGTTGTTGCCGGGCGTACCGGCCCGCGTGGAAGGATGTTCCGCGCAACGAGCTCTCACTGTCCAGGAGCTCGACGTCGACCTCCCGGCATTCTGCGATCTTCACTCGAAGAAGCATGGGGCACTCTGGGATAGCCAAGCGGTCCTGCTCGGCCGGCTGCCGTTCAGAGCCTTGGTCGTTGTGCTGGCTGCCAGGCGTGGACCCCCGACCCTGAGCCTTCGCGCGGCTGAATCGGTCTCCGCACGCGGATCACTTCGGCCGCGAGCCCTTGGGTCGACACCGATATGCCGGTCCGGCGCGATGCTCCGGGCGCCTTGCGCTCGCTCAGTGTTCAAATCGAAGTGGTGCCGAGAGAGGGACTCGAACCCTCACGGAGTTGCCCCCAGCGGTTTTTGAGACCGCCGCGTCTGCCAGTTCCGCCATCCCGGCCGGTCGAAGAGGAGGTGGTGTCGGCGAGAGGACTCGAACCTCCATGGGTTGCCCCACCAGATCCTAAATCTGGCGCGTCTACCGGTTCCGCCACGCCGACGCCGCCAAGCAGGAGATTGTGCCTTCTCCGCGCCCCCCGGTGCGGCCCCCGCCCACCGCGGGTTCAACTGAGCAACCGCAGCTCCGGCTGCTCGCCACGCCGGGTGCGGCGCCGGGCGCGGATGCCGAGCGCGAGCAGCAGCACCTGATTCACCTGCCGCTCGTACTCCGCGAGGCTGAGCCCCTCCAGGCTGCTCGTGACCTCCCGGGCCGCCGTCTCGAGTTGATACCAGACGTCGCCCTTGCGCTCCACGAAGAGCGGGTGCTGCGTGTTGATGACGATGACGGTCACGCCCTCCTCCTGGAGCGTCAGACTGCGGATCGCGGGATCGCCGAGAGATCGCAGCTCGATACGTCCGACCCCCCGGCGGCGACGCTCGCCGCTGGCGGCGGTGCGTTCCGGCGACCGCGGGTCCGGGCGCGCCTCCGGGGTCTCCTCGTCCTCGGTCCCGCGCGCCACCTCGTCGGCCTCGGCGCCCGGCTCGGCCGGCGGCCCCATCTCGAGCTCAGGCTGCGGCGGTTCGACGCCGGCATCCACCTCGACCGGACGCCGCCCCGGCTCGAATCCCTCGAACAGCTCGTTGCGCTCGATCAGCCGCAGCGCCTGGCCGAGCAGCTTGCGCACCTGCTCGGCGGCGCGGACCGCACTGGCCGGCGGCGGGGGCTGCTCCTCGCGGGCGAGCCGGCGCACGAGCGGCGCCAGCAGCCGGTGCATCCGCAGCTCGATCGCTCGCCACCCCGGATCGTCGCGGTCGAAGTCGGTCTTGTTCATCGTCAGCGGCAGCCGCGGGATCTCGACCTCCCCGACGAGTCGCGCCAGGCCGGGGCTCTGGGCGGGTCCCGGATGGCCGAACCACTCGCCACCGGCGACGAGCCGTCCCAGGCGATAGCAGCGCATCCCGGCGTCGATGCCGGCCCCTTCGGGCAGGACGCCGACCCACCCCGCCAGCGTGACACCGCCGGCGCGCACCCGGAACTCGGTGCGCTCCGTCGTCGGGATCGGCGGCGGCTGCAACCGGTGGCCGTTCAGGCTGACGTGAACCTGGCCGCCCTCGAGCAGCGGCCGGTAGGTCTCGGCGATGCGCGCCGTCACCCGTTTCACGTCGACGCGCCGGTCGACGGCGTCGATCCGGATGCGCACGTAGCCGAGCTCGGCATCGACCCGCTTGCGCACCTCCTGCATCTCGTAGACCTTGAGCCGGCTGCGATCGCGGTATTCCCGGTCCTCCAGCCGCCATGAGAGCTCGTCGCCCGGCCGGCTCACCTCGACGACGAGCTGTCCGCCCAGGTACCCGACCGCCGCCTTCCCGCCCTGGCCGTACTGGCCGAGCAGGTTGCGTCCGCGCTTGCCGGACGAGCCCCAGCGCAGGTAGCGGCGCTCGACGTCCTGAGGTCCCATCCCCTGGCCGCCGACGGTCACGATCTGCACGCTGCCGGTCCGCATCGTCAGCTCGATGTCGAGACCGACGTCGGGCAGGCGCGAGTCGACCGAGTTGTCGATCAGCTCGAGGATGGCGTCGACCGCGTTGCGATAATTCGCGAACAGCGACGCGGTGATCTCGGGCGCCAGGCGTTCGCGCACGGTGAGGCGAGGCATCAGCAAGTCCGCCTCCAGTCTGCCATGGCGGTTGTGCGATGGTAGCCGGCAGCCGTGGACCCCGAAGACATCGTGCAGCGGGAACCGATCACCCGCGCCGACGCCCGGCGCCTCGTCGAGGAGACGCCGTTCGCGCGGTGGTGGGGGATCTCCGTCGTCGAGCTCGGTGCCGGCTCGGCGACCGTCGGGCTGGCGGCGCGCCCCGAGCTGCTCCGGCCGGGTGGCGTGCTCCACGGGGCGTGCTACGAGGTCATCGCCGACGTCGCGATGTGGCTCGCGATCATGACGCGGGTGGGCGAGGAGCCGATGGCGGTCACCGTCGAGATGAAGACGAGCTTCCTTCGCGGCGCGACGACCGACATCGAATCCCGCGCCGAGATCCTTCGCCTCGGCAGCCGCCTCGTCTTCGGCACGGCGACGACGACCGACGCGTCCGGCCGGACGGTCGCGCACTCGACCCTCACCTACGTCCGGCCGCGTTGACCGTCGAGTACGGTTGGCTGACGTGGAAGGACCGCTCACCGGGATCCGCGTCCTCGACCTGACCCGCGTCGTCGCCGGCCCCTACGCGACCCAGTACCTCTCCGACCTCGGCGCCGAGGTGATCAAGGTGGAGCGCCCGGGCGGGGAGGAGGCCCGTGCCATGGAGCCCTCGAAGGACGGCGTCAGCCACTACTTCCTCGCCGTCAACCACGGCAAGCGGAGCGTCGTCGTTGATCTGCAGGAGGATGCGGGACGCCGCATTCTCCTCGACCTGGCGCGGCACTGCGACGTCGTCTTCGAGAACTTCCGCCCCGGCGTCGCGACGCGTCTCGGCATCGACTACGACGCCGTGCGCGAGGTCCGCCCCGACATCGTCTACTGCGCGATCTCGGGGTACGGGCAAACCGGGCCCTACGCACACCAATCCTCCTTCGACGTCGCGATCCAGGCGCTGAGCGGCATGATGAGCCTGACCGGAGAGCCGGGTCGATCGCCGGTCCGTATGGGTCTCCCGATGTCGGATCTCGTCGCCGGGCTGGTCGGCGTCGTCGGAACCGTGTCGGCACTGTTCGAACGCGAACGCACGGGCCGCGGCCAGCTCGTCGACGTGTCGCTGCTCGATGCGTCGATCGGCCTGTTGACGCAGTTCGCCGAGTGGCGCTTCATGACCGGCGAGGACCCGCAGCCGGTCGGCAGCGGTCACCCCTCGCTCGCGCCGTACCGCGCCTACGAGACGAAGGACGGCCACATCGTCATCGCGAGCTTTGGGGAGAGATTCTGGCCCAAGATCTGCCGGGCGCTCGCGCGACCGGCGCTGCTCGAGGACGAGCGATTCCGCAGGAATGCGGACCGCGTTCGCAACAAGCCGGCGCTCGACGAGCTGCTGACCGAGGTGACGCGCGAGCGAACGACTGCCGAGTGGGACGCGATCCTCACCGAGAACGATGTGCCGCACGCGCCGGTCCAGGGCGTCGGCATGGCGCTCACCCACCCGCAGCTCGCGGCTCGGCAGGTGACGACGACGACCGAGCATCCGATCCTCGGCACGCTACGCGCGATCGGCCGCTCG
>JBAPVZ010000337.1:0-3657 GCA_049283435.1 Candidatus Dormiibacterota bacterium | reverse complement strand
GGTGTCGTCAGCGGCAGCGTCACGCGCAGAAAGACGACCAACCAGCTCGCGCCGTCGATCAACGCCGCCTCCTCGAGCTCGACGGGCACCTGGCGGAAGTAGCTCTGCATGAACCAGACCGTCAGCGGAAGGGCATACCCGAGATAGGCGATCATCATGCCGGGCAGGCTGTCGAGCAGGCCCACGTCCTTGTAGATGATGAAGAAGGCGAGGACGACGACAACCGGCGGCATGATGCGCTGCGAGATGATCCAGAACGCGACGTCCTGATTGCGCATCCAGGCGGCGCGGAGCGGGAAGCGGGCCAGGCCGAAGGCCGCCATCGAGCCGAGGAGCAGCGCGACGACCGTGCTGACGGTGACGATCACGACGCTGTGCAGCAGCGGCCCGAGGACCGAGTTGGCTCCACCGAGGATCGATTGCCAAGCGCTCAAAGAGGGCTGGTAGTCGACGAAGGGGAGCCAGCGGGCGCCGCCATAGATCGAGCTGTTGGTCTTGAAGGCGGTGATCAGCACCCAGTAGAGGGGGAAGGCGACGAAGACCGCCCAGAGCCCGAGTGGCACGTACCGCCACGGCATCCGCCGGTTCCTGGCGGTGGGGTGGCTCATGCCTCGACTCGCCGGAGGACGCGGCGCGTGACCGTCAGGTAGAAGGTGGCGACGAGCAGGGCGAAGATCAGCAGCGCGAGCGCGATCGACGATCCGTAGCCGACGTTGAAGCTCTGGAAGCCCTGGAAGAAGGCGAACAGGGTCGTGCTCGTCGTCGCGTTGCCCGGCCCGCCCCCGGTGAGCAGGTAGATCTGCCCGAAGATGCCGAAGGAGTCGATCATGCGGAGGAAGATCGCCATCACCGAGATCGGCGCCAGGACCGGGAACACGATCGAGGTGATCAGCTGCCGGCCGTCGGCGCCGTCCAGCCGCGCCGCCTCGAGCGCGTCCTGGGGGATCCCCTGCAGCCCGGCGAGCAGGAGCAGGAACAGCAGTGGCGTCCACTCCCAGACATCCATCACGACGACCGAGGCGACCGCCCAGTGGGTGTCCGACAGCCAGGGTGCCGCACTCAGATGCAGGTCACGCAGGACGCTGTCGATCGGCCCGTTGCTCTGGTCGTAGAGCATGCGCCAGGTGAAGCCGATCGCGACCGGCGCGAGCATCATCGGGATCGCGAACAGCACGCGGAAGAAGCCGGCGCCGGGCAGGTCGTGCCAGAGCAGCAGCGCGAGGCCGAAGCCGATCGCGTACTCGACGGCGATCGCAATCGCGGTGAAGACGACGGTGAACTCGAGCGACTGCCAGAAGCTCGCGTCGTGCAGCAGGAACTCCCAGTTCTGCAGTGACACGCCCGAGAACTGCAGGCCGGTGTCGGTGCTGACGTGACTCAGGCTCAGCGCAATCGAGAACAGCAGCGGGAACGTGTTGAGCAGCAGCAGGATGACGACCGTCGGCAGGACGAACGCCCAACCGACACGGCTGGGCCGGCTCCCCCCTCCCCGCCGGCGGCCGCGCCGGACGCGCGGCGGCGCGCCGGTGCGCGCGTACGCCTCTTCCATCACCCGCTCACCACTCCATCACCCGGTCGCGACGCCTGCTCAGCTACCGGTCACGGGTAGGTTGAGCGATGCCTTGTACGCCTTGAGCTGCTTCGCCTTCCCCTTCTGATCGTTCACCTGGTTCCACTTCTGCGCGAGCTGCTGGAGCCCCGACTGCGCGCTCGCCTGGCCGGACACGACCTGCTGCGCGGTCACCTCGGCGTCGTCCTGGAACGTCGCCGCGCTCGGGAGGCGCATGTCGTGCACCGCATTCGGGTCGGTGTCGCTCGTTCGCATCGCCTGCAGGTACGCATCGAGGTCCGGCTCGGGGTAGCCCGCCTGCTTCCACGCATCGACATTGGTGAGGTGGGACGTGCGATAGGGGTTCATCCCGCTGTTCGCCGCCGTGACCATCTTGAGGCTGAACGACGGGCTGGCGAGGAAAGACAGGTACTTGTACGAGAGGTCGACGTTGTGCGCCTTCTTGGGCACCGTGCCACACCATCCACCGAAGGCGAGCCAGGCGGGCCGGTTCAGCTGGCCGCTGGTGACCCACTGCTGCTTGCGGTAGTCCCAGACCTGGTCGGTGCCGGGCAGCAGCTGGGAGCCGATCTTGCCCCGCACCTTGCTCCCCGACTGCAGCTCGCCGATGATCGGCGTGTCGTCCCAGTCGATGCCGAGCACGGCCTCGCCGTTCGCGAAGTGCTGGCGCACGTCGTTGGAGCTGAAGTTGATCATCCCCGGGGGCCCGTACTTCAGTGCCTCCGCGTAGTTCTGCATGCCCTTCACGTGGCCGGGGTCGTCGACCAGCGGCTTCAGGTTGTCGGGGTCGAAGAACAGGCCACCCTTCTGTCCCGGAATCGAGCAGTAGGCGACGCAGTTCGACATGTAGTACCAGAACGCCTGCCCGCCGTGTTGATAGGCCTCGACGACGCCATGGATGCCGTGGCTCCCGTCGCCGAAGAAGCGGGAGATGTTCATGAAGTCGTCCCACGTCTGGGGCGGGGCGAGGGGCTTTCCGAACTCCTTCTGGAAGGCGGCCGACAAACCCTGGTCCTGCAGGACGTCGCGCCGGTAGTAGCTGAGCTGGTTGTCGCCGTCGACCGGCATCGCGAGCTGGCGCCCCGCCCACTGTCCATTGCCCTTGTAGATGATGTCGTTCCAGTTCAGTGACGAGTCGTGCTTGATGCGATCGGTGAGATCGACGACGTAGGGATTGAAATCCCCGAGCCAGGACGACGCGCCGAGCACGACGTCGTACGAGGTCCCGCCGGTCACGAAGTCGGCCAGGACCTTCGTGTACAGCTGCCCGAACGGGATCGTGACGAGCTTCACCGTGGCGCCGGTCGCTTTCTGGAACGCCTCCATCGAGTCCTGCACCGCGCTGGCGATCGGCGGCCCGGTCTGGGTGACGACGGTCAGCGACTGGCCCTTGAAGTCGGTCGAGCTGGAGCCGCCCGACCCCTGGGACCCACACGAGTCGAGCAACGTCAGCCCGGTACCGGAGACGGCGACCGTGGCGCCGCACGCCCACATCGCCTTCAGGAATTCGCGTCGCTTCAGCATCGCGCTCCTCCTCGAACCCACGCCCGCCGCCATTCGACACCCATCGTCCGCGTGCAGGCGCGAAGCCTAGTGCGCGCGACCGCAGGTATGCAAGCGGCGAACCGAGCCTGCGGAATTCCGGGGGTGCTCATCCGGGGCCCGGTCCGGGAAGGGTGGCCAGCTCGGCGCGCGTCCCCAGGCCCGGGACGACACCGCGCCGGGTGACACAGAACGCGCCGGCGCGATTCGCGAGCGCGATCGCCGGCTCGAGCCCCGCACCGCTCGCCAGACCGACGGCGAGGGCGCCGGTAAACGCATCGCCGGCGCCCGTGGTGTCCCGCACCGGCACTGCCAGGCCCGGCAGCCGGCGTGCCTCGTCGCCGTGGAGGCAGAGCGCTCCCTGGGCCTCCAGCGTGACGACGACGGTGCCGGCACCCCGCTCCCGCAGCGCGCGAGCGGCGGTCGTCGGTTCGGCACCCGGGTCGAGTCCGGCGAGCGCGGTCGCTTCGATGCGGTTCGGCGTGAGGACGTCGACGAGCGCCAGCAGATCGCCGCCCGCCGGCCGCGGCGGAGCCGGGTTGAGC
>JBAPVZ010000336.1:0-2376 GCA_049283435.1 Candidatus Dormiibacterota bacterium | reverse complement strand
CCGGCCAGCTCGATCGCCTCCGCGTCGAACGCATGCTGCGAGACGACCTCACGCTGGTCCTCGCGCATCGCGGCGTAGGCGGCCGCGAATGCGTGACCAAGCCCGGCCACGCGACTCGACGCCGGCGTACCGCCTGCACCGTGCCGCCAGAGCGCGGCCTCGACGCCCGGCGGGGCGGGCAGCGCGCGCACGCGCAGACCGGGCACGACCGACCCCTCGGCGGCGTAGAGCACGACGTCGTGGCCTCGCGAGTGGAGCGCCCGCGCCAGGTTGACGAGGAACGTCTGCGCACCGCCCTCGGGCGCCGCCCGCAGCGGCGTCACCAGCGAGGCGAGCACCGCGATCCTCAGCGGTCGCGAAGCGGCGCCACCCGCGACGTGGGCGCCCTCGGTGCCGCCGGCTGGATCCCGTCGACCTCGCCCTGGTGTCCGGTGCACCGATCGATGTTGCCGGACCGGGCCTGCCCGATGCGGGCGCGAGACACCTGGCAGACTGGGATATCCGGTTTCCGGAGCCACCGCATGGATGATCCCCGCCGCGTGACCGAAGTCGGCATTGGCCTGCAAGGAGCGTTCGCGCCGGCCTCGCTGGCCGAACTGGCGGAGCGCGTCGAGCTCGCGGGCTTCGACGTCATGAGCGTCTTCGGCGACCTCGGCTTCCAACCTCCGATGCTCGTGCTGCTCACGGCGGCGCAGCGAACGCATCGGATCCGGCTCGGGCCCGCGTGCGTCAACCCGTACACGACGCATCCGGTGGAGATCGCCGGTCAGATCGCCTACCTGGACGCGGCGAGCGAGGGGCGGGCCTATCTCGGCCTGGCCCGGGGTGCCTGGCTGAACCGCCTGCGGCTCGCCCAGACTCGTTCGGTGACGGCGATCCGGGACACCGCCGAGATCGTTCGCCGGCTGCTGGCCGGGGATGCGTCGGGCTATGCGGGCGGCGTTTTCAGCATCGAGCCCGGGTTGCAGCTGCGCTTCCCCGTGGTCCGTCCGGCGGTTCCGCTCCTGATCGGTGGCTGGGGACCGCGGACCATCGGCCTGGCCGGAGAGATCGCCGACGAGCTGAAGCTCGGTGGCACCGCCAATCCGGCGCTCGTCCGCTGGGCGCGGCAGCACCTGGCGGCGGGCGCGACCGGCGAGATCCACCGCGTGGACGGCGCGCCACGCATCGTGACCGGCGCCGTGACCGTCGTCGATCACGACGGCACCCGGGCCCGAGCTCGAGCCCGGATCGAGGTGGCGATGTACGTCGACGTGGTGGGCGCGCTCGACCCCACCGTCTCGTTCGACGCCGATCTGCTGGCAGCCATCCACGAGCAGATGGCGATCGGTGCGCCCGAGGCGGCCGGCGAGCTGATCCCGGACCGTCTGCTGGACGCGTTCGTGCTGGCGGGCACGCCACGCCAGGTGGCGTCCCGCATCGCCGAGCTGTTCGACGCCGGCGCGTCCCGGGTCGAGCTGGGCCCGCCCCTCGGCCTCGACGGTCCCGGGCCCGGGGTCGACCTGCTGGCCCGCACCGTCCTGCCGGCCCTGCGCTGAGTCTCCCACCGGGCTCCGCCGGCGTCGCGACATTCCCGCCGGTGCCGCCCACTTGGACCCCGCGGCGCGTGCGGTCCCACTCGCTCGTGCGCCGGGCTGCCCGCCGCCCCGGTGCCGGCAGCGCCGCCGAGCGGTACCTTGGGTCGGTGACCAGCGAATCGCGCGCGCCCCAGGAGCTCGACGACGAGGCGCAGTCGGCGCTCGGGATCGCGATTCGCACGCTCGCCGAGATCTCCTACCGGCTCCGGGTCGCCAATGAGCTCTACCGGGGACGCGCGTTCGCGGAGGCGGCGCAGTCGCTGATCGCGCAGCGCCCCGATCTTGCCCTCGCCGCGACCCAGGGTCGCCTGCAGTCCCTGCCCGGCATCGGCGAGCGGATCGAGCGCGTGCTCCTGGACGTGCTCGACGAGGGTGCGTCCGGCTATCTCGCCAGATTGCGCGAAGAGGAAGGCGTGACCGGCGGGTCCCCGGTCAGCGAACTCTCGCTCGCCGGATACCAGGGCGACCTGCACGTGCACACGACGTGGTCGGACGGCAAGGCCGGCTTGCCGGAGATGGTCCTGTCGGCGCGGGATCACGGCTACCGCTGCCTCGCGATCACCGACCACTCGCCGCGCATGACGATCGTGCACGGCCTCGACGCCGACCGCCTGGAGAAGCAGCGGCAGGAGCTGGCCGAGGTCCGGCAGGCAATTCCGGAGATGACGATCCTGCAAGGCATCGAGGTCGATATCAACGAGGACGGCTCGCTCGACCTCCCCGACGACGCGCTCGCGCAGCTCGACCTCGTAATCGCCTCCCCCCATCTCGGCTTGAGGATGGAGCGGACAGCGATGAC
>JBAPVZ010000335.1:0-4950 GCA_049283435.1 Candidatus Dormiibacterota bacterium | reverse complement strand
GTCGCGTCCTCCACGCAGCCGCTGCCGCGCTACGGGACGACCGGCGGCTCGGCGATCGGGGTCGCGGTCGCGCCGTCGCCGCTCGGCCCCTGGACCGACGCCGGACCGCCGGCCGGCGGCGGCTACGAGACCGGCCCTCTGCTCCCGCCGCAGCACTGCACGAACAGCACCAGCCCGACCTGCTACACGACCGTCATCGATCCGGCGCTGTTCACCGACCAGGACGGGTCCCGCTACCTCTACTACGGCAGCTTCGCGAGCGGCACCTGGGCGCAGCGCGTCTCCGCCGACGGTCTGCAGACGGTCGGCTCGGCGGTCGCGATCGGGCACGCCGACCGCTACGAGGGGACCTACGTTGTCCGGCACGACGTCGGCGGCACGGCCTATTACTACGACTTCTCGTCCGGTGGCAACTGCTGCACCGGACCCAACGACGGCTACAGCGTCGTCGTCAACCGGTCGCGCTCCCCGCTCGGCCCGTTCGTCGACGAGCAGGGTCTGCCGATGCTGCGGCCGGCGCCGGGATCCGCGACGAGCCCGACCTACACGAACCTGGGCGGGGAGGGCGGTGGCTACCCGACACTGAAGGCGAACGGCAACCAGTGGACCGGCGTCGGCCACAACGCGATGATCACCGATCTGAGCGGCCAGGACTGGATCGTGTATCACGGCGTCGACGAGCAGAACGGGTGGGTCAACGGGCTCTCCCCCGGCGCCGAGATCACCTACCGCCAGCTGTTCATCGATCCCGTCGAGTGGACCTCGCACGGCTGGCCGGTCGTCAACAACGGCAAGGGACCCTCGCAGGGGCCGCAGCGCGCGCCGGCGACGATGCCGATCGTCGGCGACAACTTCAACGCGCCGTCGGGCTGCGCCGCCCCTGGCTCGGGCAACGACCTGACGAGCGCCTGGCGCGCCCGGAGCGGCACCTGGGGCGTCCCGCCGGGCGACTGCGTCAGCGGGGGCTATGCCGAGCAGTCGTCCGCGGGTGGAGGCCTGCTCCTCAGTCGAGGAGTCGCCCCGCCGGCATCGCGCGTCGAGTGCGATGCGCGGGGCACGCCGGGCGGCGCTCCGTTCGGTTGCCTGATCGCGGCCGGCGGCAGTACGGGCGGGGTCGCGGTACTGCTCGACCCGCAGCGGCGCACGCTGACGACCGGGCTTCTCGACGGAGGCAGGATCGACGATGCGCAGTCGACGCTGCTGCCTGCGGGCTTCGACGTACGCGAGTGGCATCACCTCGTCGTCGAACAGACCGGGCTCGGCGCGGGCGGCGCGACGTACTCCTTCAACGTCTCCGAAGCGGGCCGCGACCCGCTGGCCGAACAGGACCGGACGCTGCCGGCCCGCGACGGCACCGCGGGCCCGATCGGGTTCGTCTCGCTCGGCGGAACGGCGGACTTCGACAACGTGAGCGCGGTCCGCTACAACCCCGATCTGGCGAGCCCGCAGACGACACCGGCGGTCGGTCCGGAGATTCCGAGCCGCTCCGACGAGTTCGCGGGGCCACTCGGCTCCCAGTGGTCCTGGGTGCGTGAGAATCCCTCCCTCACCTCGCTCGCCGGGGGCAAGCTCACGATCCAGACGAACGGCGACCTCTACCAGGGGTCGAACAACGCGCAGGACCTGCTGCTGGAGACGCCGCCGACCGGCAGCTACGTCATCCAGACCGAGATGCAGTTCGACCCCAACCAGAACTACGAGCAGGCCGGCATCCTGGTCTACAGCGACGACGACCACTACCTGAAGATCGGTCCGGCCGACGTCGGCACGCTGACGCGGGTGATCTCCGGGCGGGAGACGCTCCAGCCGCTGCCGAGCGGTGTGGCGAGCTGCCCGTCGACACCGTCGGCGACGAGCAACATCGCCGTGACCGCCTACACCCACGCACTCTGCCCGAACGAGGGCGAGGCATGGGACGAGCCGAGCAACGGAAGCCCGACGCCGAACGGAGCCACCGCGCAGGCCCCGCAGGTGACGACGTGGCTTCGGGTGTACGTCCACGGTGACGTCTACACGCCGTACACGAGCCTGGACGGAACGAACTGGGTCAAGGGCCAGGCGTGGAGCCTGGATCCCGTGAGCTCCGCGTTCCCGATCCGCATCGGGCTCTACGCGTTCGCCGGCGGTGCGTCGAACTCGGTGCCCGCTGAGTTCGACTACCTGCGCGTGTTCGACGCCTGAACCAGACTTCTCTCCTCCCACCGCATCCGGGGGCTCGCCGACGGGGCGGGCCCCCCTTTTATTCGGGGTCGGCCCCTCGCTCCGTTCGACACGCGGTGCGAGCGGCGCCGGGAGCTGGCCGGCTGAGGTCGCTCCGTACACTCCTGCGTATGTCCTGCGGGCGTCGCGATCGCCGGGATCCGCAGCGTCTGGGGGTGCTCCTGGTCGCCCTGCTGCTGCTCGCCGCCTGCTCGAACCAGCCGGTCGCGCACCATTCGCCGGCCACGCCGACGCGAACGGCCACCCCCACCCCGGCCCCGACACCGTCGATCCCGGCCTGCGCGAGCGCGCAGACCGCGGCCACCGCGACCGGGGTGTCGTCGCCCCTGCCGGTGCTGCAGCTTGCCGCCGGCCTCGACGAGCCGGAGGACGTGCTGGTGGCCGCGGACGCGATCTACGTCGGCGAGTTCGGGAACGGGAAGATCGACGCGATGCCGGGGCTCGCGGGCGCGCCGCAGCCGGCACTCCTGCCGGTGACGATCCCCGAGGTCGAGGGCATCGCGTTCATCGGCACCACGATGTACGTGGCCGACCAACTGCATGACCGTGTCGTGACGGTGAGCGGCGGCCAAGTGCAGACGTTCCTCCAGCTGCAGCCGGTGCCGGGCGTCGAGGGCGTGGACAGCGTTTTCGCCGACGGTCAATCGCTGGTCGTCCCGGACAGCCCGCGTGGGGACGTCTTGATCGTGGGGACGGACGGACAGATCCAGCACACCCTGACCGGCTTCGCGCGACCCGTCGGCGGCTGGGTGCTCACGAACGGGCAGCTCGCCATCCCCGACGAGAACCGGGGGGCGGTGATCGCCGTCGATCCGGCTTCGGGCGCGCAGACCCTGCTGGCCGGCGGCCTCAGCCTGGCGGACGACGTGGTCCAGGACTCGGGGGGACGGATCTACGCGATCTCCATCGACCAGGGCCGGGTGGTGAGCATCGCGGGGGGCGCCGCGCAGGACGTGGCGAGCGGCCTGCAGCAGCCGCAGGGGCTCGGCATCGACGCCGCGAACAATCTGGTCGTCACGGAGTACACGATCGGCCGCGTCGACCTCGTCGTAACGACCTTCAAGCTGCTGTCACCGGCTGCCGCCGCACCCGCGTTGGGCCCCGGTCAGCCGCTGTGCGTGCAGCTCACTCGGGCTCCCGGCTACGCGACGCCGATCTCGATCGCGCCCGGGCCCGGCTACCGCGTGGTGCAGCAGCCCGGCACCGGCACGGAGGGTTCCGTGGAGCCGGTGGGCTGCAGCGGGGCCTGCCAGGTCGAGGTGCGGGTCGACAGCGGCACCCTGCACGACACCGTGCTCCTCGGCTTTCAGGCGCCGGCCCCTACGGCAACGCCGACCCGCTGAGGCGGCGGGGAGCGTGCTGAGAGGCTGGTAGAATCGGCGCTCGCTCTCGGGAGTGGTGGCCATAGCTCAGTAGGCAGAGCACCAGATTGTGGATCTGGGGGTCGTGGGTTCGAGCCCCATTGGCCACCCCAACCTGCGCTTGCGACTTGGGGGCGAGGTGGGCGGATGCCGATCTCCCGTGCTGGGCCCCGTTCGTCAGGGTTCCCCAGATGAACGTGCCAGCCCAGCGCGGACGCCGTCGCCGACGCGTGGCCGCGCAACATGTCCTTCCTTCTCCGAGCTGCGGCCGTCGACTGTCGGCTTCAGTGCCTACCTCACCGTTGTGCGCCAAGGCCTTCGGGCCGCATACGTCGATATTGACCAGATCGGCTTCTACAGCGGCGTTCGGCTGGACCATGGCCTTCGAGCGCGGAATCTTGCCTCTGTGTGGAAGACCTACCGTTCAGTCGGGGCGCACGCCCTCGTTGTGGTCGGGCCTGTCCAGGATCGGTCCGAGGCCGCCATATACGAAGAGGCGCTGCCCCAAGCAACATTCAGCTGGTGTCGACTGCAGGCGAGCAGGGAGCAGCTGACCAAGCGGATCATGTCTCGCCAGAAGGGCGGCAGCTGGCCCCAACCAGGCGACCAACTCAAGGGACAATCAACCAAGCGGCTCCTCCGGGTCGCCGACGAAGCGACCGCTGCAGCAGCACGGTCGGAGGCGGCCGGGCTCGGTGTCCGCATCAACAGCGATGCTCTAACCGCCGAGCAGACCGCTGTTCTCGTCTTGTCGCAACTTGGCTGGCCCGGGGAGCTGAACTGAGGTGGCAGCCCTCCCCAGGCGCACACCGGGACGTTGTACGAACGCCGCCGGTCTCGTGCCGCCGCCGAGATGCCGTCCTTCACCTGCCACCTCTACAATCGAATAATGGGGAATCGAGATCCCGCTTCCCTGATCACACCGCCTACGGTTGATCAGAGGGATGGCCCGACGAGGGATCTGCTAGTGGTCCTGGTGAACGGAGCCGGGCCTGGCGTGGGCAAGAGCACGATTGCTCGGGCACTCGTGACGACGCTCCGCAAACGTGGCCTCACCGCCGAGCTCTTTGCCGAGAATGACATCCTTCGCAGGCGCGAATTCAGAAATGTGATCGATGAGTTCCGGAATCGTCCGCGAGTCGAACTTTCGACGCTCCTGGCGGCGAGCGGAGCATATCTATGCGAATGCGTACGCCGGAGCAAGGACGTCTACGTCCTTGACAGCTTGCTCCCCTATTGGCTTTCCCTTGCTGCATGGAATTACAGCATTGTTGATGTTGAGCAATTCTTCGCGGATTTGGTTGATATCGCAGCGGGCGTCCGCATCATCGAAATCTTCGTCGAAGGTAACCTTACCGCTGGCATTCAG
>JBAPVZ010000334.1:0-5510 GCA_049283435.1 Candidatus Dormiibacterota bacterium | reverse complement strand
CGCCTGGCCCTGTCCGTCCGCGCCGCCCTGCGTGCCCACCCGGGTCCGGCTGCCGGCCGGCGGGCGGACCGACCCGATCGCAGGCTGGTTTGGGACCATCCGCATCGGGGGCCGCGCCGAGCGACGGCGGAGGGGTGCTTCGGTGGTGTCGCGTTCGATTGCGTACATGCGTTCGTTCTCCTTGCACGCAGATTACCGAACGGGCGTTCGCATGTCAAGGTGCGAACAGAAGTTTGCCGCGGGGGGAAATTCCTGCTAGGATGACCGCGGGCGCAGAGCGTCCACCCTCCGTCGAGGCGGCCGGCGAGGCCCACCGCCGCTTCGCGTCCCAGCTCACGACAACAAGAAAAAGCGAGGCTCAGCAGGAATCGTGAAACAACAGGTGACGGGAAGGCAGTCGCAGATCCTCGACTACATCCGCGAGGTGACGCGGGAGCGCAACTACCCGCCGAGCGTGCGCGAGATCGGGGAAGCGGTCGGTCTCTCGTCGAGCTCGACCGTCCACAACCATCTGAATCAGCTCGAGCGACGCGGGCTGATCCGTCGCGATCCCACGAAGTCGCGCACGGTTCAGCTCGTCGAGAACGGCAACTCCGCGTCGCTGCGACGCTCGGCGGTCGCGGTGCCCGTCGTCGGCCGGGTCGCAGCCGGTCAGCCGATTCTGGCCGAGGAGCACATCGAGGACCACCTCGTCGTGTCGCAGGACATGGCGGAGGAGGGCTGGTTCGCGCTCCGCGTCCGCGGCGACTCGATGGTCAACGCCGGCATCCTGGACGGGGATCTCGTCATCGTCCGCCCGCAGGAGGATGCGCCCGACGGCACGATCGTCGTCGCGCTCGTCGGCGACGAGGCGACCGTCAAACGCCTGGATCGCCAGCAGGGGCATGTCCGGCTGCTCGCGGAGAACCCGGCCTACCAGCCGATCGAGCCTGACGACGTGGCGATGGTGGGCAGCGTGCGAGGAGTGGTCCGCACCTACTGAACGCGAGCGCCGGCGGTCGAGCGGCGCCGCCGCGGGTGGCGCCGCCCCGATGCCGACCCGGAGTCAGGACGCGACGTCGAAGTCGCGCAGCGCTTCGTTGAGGCTCACCTTGTCGTCGGTGCCGGTGCCACGCCACCCGATGATGAGCCCGGTCGCCACCTGGAACTCCCCGGCAGGAAACCGCTTCGCGCGCGTGCCGGGGATCACGATCGCGCCCGGAGGAACCGAGCCTCGGTGCTCGCGCGGCGCGTCTCCGGTGACGTCGATGACCGGCGTCGATCCGGTCAGCACGACGTTGGCGCCGAGCACGGCGCCCTCACCGACGACGACACCCTCGGTCACGATCGCGCGCGAGCCGATGAAGCAGCGATCCTCGATCACGACGGGTCGCGCCTGGAGCGGTTCCAGCACGCCGCCGATGCCGACGCCGCCCGCGAGATGCACCCCGGCGCCGATCTGCGCGCAGGAGCCGACCGTCGCCCAGGTGTCGACCATGGTGCCGCGACCGACGCGCGCGCCGATGTTGACGTAGCTCGGCATCAGCACGACCCCGGGCTCCAGGTGGCAGCCGTAGCGGGCGACCGCCGGGGGGACGACACGAACCCCGGCCACTTCGTAGTCGTGCTTGAGCGGGATCCGGTCGCGGTACTCGAACGGTCCGGTGTCGATCGTCTCCAGGTCGTAGAGCCGGAAATAGAGCAGGATCGCCTTCTTCACCCACTCGTTGGCGACCCAGCCCGCCTCCGACCGCGCAGCACTCCGCAGCGTGCCGGCGTCGAGCATGGAGATCGTCGCCTCGACCGCCTCGCGATCTCCATCACCACCACGATGCGTTCCTCCGGCGCCGTAGGCGGTCTCGATCCGCTGTTGCAGCTCCGCTGCGCTCGGCTCAGTCATCGCCACCCAGCCTATCGATTCGCTCGACCGCGAATCGCTGGAAACGGTGCAGCGCCTGCCGCGGCGCGAGCGCCTGCGTCAGGGTCCCCCGGTCGGTGTAATCCGTGCCCTCGACGACCCCTTCGCGGCGCAGCTGCTCGATGACCCCTTCCCGGCCGTAGGGGACGAGGAGGCGCACCGGCACCAGCTCGCGCCGGTCGGCGTCGCACAGCGCTTCGTCCAGGCGGTCGAGGCCGGTCCGCTCCTGCGCGCTGATCGGCACGACGACGGGGTACCGGCTCCGCAGCTCGGGCAGCAGCCGGCGCACGCCCGCCGAGCCGAGGCGGTCGATCTTGTTCAGGGCGACGACGCGTGGCTGATCGCCGGCGCCGAGCTCGGTCAGCACCTCGTCGACGGTCGTCGCCTGGTCGAGCACCGACGACGCGGTGCCGTCCACCACCTGGAGCACGACATCCGCCTGCGTCACCTCCTCGAGGGTCGAGCGGAATGCAGCGACGAGGTCGGTCGGCAGATGCTGGATGAAGCCGACGGTGTCGCTCAGCAGCAGCTCGCGACCGCTCGGCGTGCGGTGGCGCCGTGTCGTCGGGTCGAGCGTCGCAAACAGCTGATCGACCGCGGTCACGCCGGCGCCGGTCATCGCGTTGAGGAGCGTCGACTTGCCCGCGTTCGTGTAGCCGACGATCGCGACCGACGTGAGATCGGCGCGATGGCGGCTGCGGCGCTGCTCGCCGCGCTGCGAGCGGACCTGCTCCAGCTCGTGCTCCAGCTCGCGAACCCGGCGGCGCACGCGACGGCGCTCGATCTCCGTCTGCTGCTCACCGGGGCCGCCACGGGTACCGCGACCGCCCTGCTGCCGGTTGACGTCGTAGGCGCCGACGAGCCGCGGCAGCCAGTGGTGGAGCCGCGCCACCTCGACCTGCAGGCGGCCCTCACGGGTGCGGGCGTGCAGCGCGAAGATCTCCAGGATGATCTCGGTGCGGTCGAGCACAGGCAGGCCGAGCTCCCGCTCCAGGTTCCGCTGCTGGCGCGGCGAGAGGTCCTCGTTGCAGAGCACGAGATCGAGCGCCAGCTCGCCCTTGCGGGTGGCGATCTCATCGACCTTGCCGCGTCCGGCGAAGAGCGCCGGGTCGATCGCCGTGCGCCGCTGGACGTCGCTGACGGCGACCTCGAGGCCGGCCGTTCTCGCCAGCTCCGCGAGCTCGGCCATCTGTTCCTCGAGGTGCATCGGCTGCACCCCGGGCAGGAGGATGCCGAGCAGGTAGGCGCGGTCACGCCGCTCGCCGGTCTCGATCACGCGGGGGTGCGCGTCCTCTGGCACCGGCAGGATGACTTCAACGTAGTTCCGAAAGGATACGAGCGCTCGGGCCGGCCGTGGCATCGACCCACCGAATGCGCTCATCCCGCCGCAGCCAGCGCAGCTGCCGCCGTGCGTACTGGCGATTCGCCTGCGCCATCGCGGCCGGCAGCGCGCGCTCGTCGAGCTCGCCACGCAGGTACGCGAGAGCCTGCGCGTAGCCGATGCCGCTGAGCACCGGCGCGTCCTCGGGCACCCCCGCCGCGAGCGCGCGCCGCGTCTCCTCCACCAGGCCTCGCGCGACCTGCTGCTCGGAGCGCGTGCGCAGCCGCCCATCGAGCACTGCACGCGGCACCTCGAGGCCGAACCGGGTGATGGTCCAGGGCGGCGGCCGGCGCTCGCGGTGCCGTGCCAGCGGGGGGCCGAGCTCTTCCAGGATCTCGATCGCGCGCACGAGCCGGCGCGGATTCCGCCGATCGACGGCCGCCGCCGGATCGAGCGCTTCGAGGCGCGCCTGCAGCTCCGCCAGCGACGCGCCGGTCAGCGAGGCTCGCCGCTCGGGTGCCGGTGGCGCGCCCGGCAGCCGGTAGCCGTCGAGCAGCGCGTCGGCCCACAAGCTCGAGCCTCCCTCCAGGATCACCGTCCGGCCTCGGCGCGCGACATCGTCGACGGCGGCCACCGCGAGGTGCAGGAAGTCGTGGACCGTGAAGACCGCACGAGGATCGGCGACGTCGACCAGGTGATGCGGCACGGCGGCGAGCCGTCTGGGTGGGGGTTTGTTGGTCGCGATGTCGAGCTCGCGGTAGACCTGGCGCGAGTCACAGACGAGGATCTCGCCTCCCAGCGCCTGCGCGATCTCGAATGCGGCGTCGCTCTTCCCGGCGCCGGTGGGACCGAGCACGGCGACGACGCGGGGGCGGCCGGCACTGCGGAGCGAATCGCTCAATAGTTGCGGTGAAAGTGCCGCCGGAGGTCCTGCCAGGACAGCACGAGACGGGTCGGCCGGCCGTGCGGGCAGGTCGTCGAGGGGTCCGCGGCGGCGAGCTCGTCGAGCAACCGGCGCTGCTCGCTCCCCTCGAGACGATCGCCGAACCGGATCGCGGAGTGGCAGGCGAGCGAGGCCGCGGCCCGCTCCCAGAGGTCGTCGTGCCCGCGCTCCGCGAGCAGTGAGAGCAGCTCCAACACCGCCTCGCGCAGCCGGGCGGGCGGCGTCTCGACCGGGCCTGCGAGCACGCGCAGCATCGTCGGCCCGAACTCCTCCAGATCGAACCCGAGCGCCCGGAGCCGCTCTCGGTGGTCGAGCGCGGTCGCGACGAGCGACGGCTCCAGGTCCAGCGTCTCCGGGAGCAGCAGCGGCTGGGACGCCGGTGGGCCGTCGCGCAACCGGCTGAGGAAGCGGTTGTAAAGGATCCGCTCGTGGGCGGCGTGCTGGTCGACGAGCACGACGCCGTCGGCTCCCTCGGCGATCACGTAGGCGTCGTCGACCTGGCCGAGCGGGCGCAGAATCCCGCCCCCCACCGCGGCCGGTGGCGACGGAAGCGGACCCTCGAAGCGCGGAGCCGCGTCGTGCACGGTCGGATGGCGAAGGTCGGCAACCGATTGCTCGAGCGCGACCGCGCGATCGGACTCGACCGCCGGCGGCTCGGCCAGATGCAGCGCGTAGGGGCGGCTCGCGCCCAGAGCCTCCCGGATCGCTCGCTGGAGCGTCGCGAACCAGGCGCGCTCGTCGTGGAACCGCACCTCTCGCTTGGCCGGGTGCACGTTGACGTCGAGGGCATCTGGCGGCAGCTCGAGGCGGAGCACGGTGACCGGATGGCGACCGCGCTCCAGCGAACCGAGGTAGCACTCCTCGATCGCGTAGGTGAGGGAGCGGGAGGCGATCGGCCGCCGGTTGACGGCGAGCAGCATCAGATCGCGGGTTCCCCGGGAGAGCCGGGGCTCGGAGACGTGGCCCGCAACGCCGTCCCCGGCGACCTCGACGAGGTCCTCGGCGACGGCGCCCCCGAGGACGGCGCCGATCGCGGCCAGCGGGTCGCCCGAACCCGGCGTGCGCAGCACGGTGCGGCCGTCGATCGTCGCCACAAAGCGCACCTCGGGGTAGAGCAGCGCGTACGGCTGCACGGCCCGCAGGCAGAGGGAGGTCTCGGTCGCCTCCGACTTCAGGAACTTCAGCCGGGCCGGCGTCTGGGCGAAGAGGTCCCGCACCTCGAGGACCGTGCCCGGCGCCGGCATCGCCACGCCCTGCTCGACGAGCTCGCCGCCGCGCAGGCGCACGCGGGCGCCGCCGCTCCGGCACTCGACATCCGCGACCGCGGCGACCGAGGCCAGGGCCTCGCC
>JBAPVZ010000333.1:0-1525 GCA_049283435.1 Candidatus Dormiibacterota bacterium | reverse complement strand
CGTGTGCCCCGGCTGAGCGCCAGGACCTCATGGCCGGCCCGTACCAGGCGCGGGACCAGATAGGTCCCGACATGGCCGGTGGCGCCGATCACGACAATGCGGCTCATTGCGAGAGCGTAGCCGAAGTCACCTCATCCGGCTCGCTCGGCAGACCTGGCATCGCCGGCCGACGGGGACGGGCCGGCACGGCGGCGTCGATTGGAATGACTGTCGATGGCGGTGAGCCAGGCGTCGCGCTCCTTCGTACAAGAGGCATGCAGGCACTGTTCCTGATCGGATTCCTGGGCCTGGTCTGGCTGACCCTGAGCATTGCCGGCCGGCTCAAGGCCGAGTGATCGCGGCCTCTTCGCGAGCGACCTTGCGTCGGTGAGGCTGCGTTCGCCCGCGACCGGTGAGCCTCGCCCCCGAGCTGGGGCGACGCGGCCGGGCACGGGCGGATCGTAGCGCTGCCGGAACCAATGGCCGGCGCGACGGATGGGCACCGCCCGACATGTCCCGCCGCCGGGTCCTCGCCCCCGCCGCTTCATGAAAGCAAGCACATGCTTGTATTCCGGGTTCGAGCGATCTACCGTATGACCAGTTATGCCGACGGTGCAGCGAGGGACCCCGGAGCCCTCCGGGGCGCGCCCGCAGCCGGGGGCGCGCCGCCCCACCGCTCGTAGCGCGTCGCCGGAGCCACCCGGCGAGCACCCGTCAGCGAGCAAGACCTCGACTCGCGAGCGGATCCTGGTCGCCTATCTGAAGGTCGCCAGCGAACGCGGACT
The DNA here is from genome assembly GCA_049283435.1 of Candidatus Dormiibacterota bacterium. Taxonomy (GTDB): domain Bacteria; phylum Chloroflexota; class Dormibacteria; order Dormibacterales; family Dormibacteraceae; genus CAVTSA01. The sequence continues at coordinate 761 of JBAPVZ010000333.1, read as the reverse complement.
GGAGGCAGCCACCACTCGAGTGATCGCCCAGGCGGCCGGCGTCAACGAGGTCACCCTGTTTCGCCATTTCGGCGACAAGGCCAGCCTGGCGCTGGCCGCGGTCCGCGAGTTCAGCCCCGTCGCCGAGCTGCGCATCCGCGACCCCCAGATCGACGTGTCCTCACCGCGCCGCGCCGCGCTGGGTCTGGAAGCCTGCCTCCGCTACTGCAGCGAACGTCTCCGAGCGCGGCCCGAGGCCTTCGACTTCGGAATCGGTGAAGCCAGGCGGATGCCTGCGGTCGCCGCGGAGATAACGGCCATCCCTCGCGCCGTGATGGAGTTCTTCGGGCGAGCCCTGGCCCAGGCGGCGCCGAGGTTGCGGCCGGACGTCGATCACCGAGCCACCGTCCTCCAGTGGATGGGGCTGCTGGTGGTCACCCGGCTCTGGGCCGCTCGGCAAGCGATGCCCGAACTGTCGACGCGCGAATGGGATGAGGTGATCGCCGCCGCGGTGGCGGCGGTCATCGACTGGGCCGGCGACGAGAACGAAGCAGGAGGGTGAGGGTTGGCAGCGAAGATCGCGGATCCAGAGCGCAGACTCGCAAGCTCCGGCAGCCGTGGCGACGTGATCGCGGTGGAGGGCCTCGTCAAGACGTTCGGCCGGCAGGCGGCGGTCGACAACCTGTCGTTCACCGTGCACCCGGGTGAGGTCTTCGGCCTGCTCGGCCCCAACGGGTCGGGAAAGACGACGACCATCAACCTGATCAGCGGTCTGGCAGCGG
>JBAPVZ010000332.1:0-2924 GCA_049283435.1 Candidatus Dormiibacterota bacterium | reverse complement strand
GGGGGTCGATCGCGCCGGCGGGCGGCTCAATAGGTCCAGCGGGCGGCGTCGACGATCGCCTCGGGTGTCAACGTCGCCGCGTGCTCGATCTCCGCGCGCCGCACGGCGACGAACGTGTCCAGGAGCGGGTCGCCGAGCACCGGCCCGAGCACGGTCGAGCGCTCCAGCAGCGCCGTCGCCTCGCCGAGCGAGGTGGGCAGGCGCCGCACCCCGCGGGCCACCCGCTCCTTTTCGCTCCAGATACCGGGATCGCCGGTGATCTCCGGCGGCAGCGGCGTGCCCGCCGCCAACCCCGCCAGGCCGGCGGCGGCGACCGCGCCGGCGACGAGGTAGGGATTCGCCGAGCCGTCGAACGCCTTCACCTCGAAGTTCGCTGCCCGCCCCTCGGACCCGGTCATCCCGGTGACGAAGCGAACGGCCGCCTCCCGGGTCTCGCGACCCCAGCACGCATAGACACCGGCCCAGCGTGACGGCTGCAGCCGCTCGTAGCTGACCGGCGCCGGCGCACCGATCGCGGTCAGGGCGGGCAGCTCGGCGAGCACACCGGCGACGAACGACCCGCCGTCCGTCGTGATGCCGTGCGGGCCGTCCCCGCCGGCGAACAGGTTGGCGCCACCGCGGCGCACGCCGAGATGCAGATGGGCGCCGCTGCCGAGCCCGCCGGCGACGACGAACGGCGCGAACGACACCCGCAGGCCGTGCCGCGCGGCGACCGCGCGGATCGTCTGCTTGACGAGCACGGTGCGATCGGCGGCGCCGACCAGCGAGAGCGGCGCGACCGACAGCTCGTACTGCCCGGCCGCGTACTCCGGATGCAGCTGCTCGACCGGGACGCCCTCGGTGTCGAGCGCGGCGAGCAGGTCCCGGCAGAAGTCGCTCTGCTCGATGACCCGCGTCATGCTGTAGGCCGGCCCCTGCGCGGCCGGCCGGAAGGAGCCGTCCGGGGCCGGCAGCCCGAGCACGAACTCCACCTCGAAGCTCGCCGTGAGGACCAATCCGCGGTCGTGGGCGGCGGCCTCCACCCGGCGCACGAACGTGCGCTGGCAGGAGCCGTACGGGGTGCCGTCCTGCTCGTAGCGGTCGACCGGCGCCCAGGCCCAGCCGGGCTGCGCCGCGAGCACGGTCACCGACTCCAGCGCGGGGAAGAGCCGGAGGTCGCCGTCCGGCCCGCCGGCCAGGCGGCTCTGGGTCATCAGATCGGGCCCGTAGTAGAGATCGAAGCAGGGCGACATCCCGATGCCCCAGGCGCTCGCCGACCCGAGCCGTGCGACCGGGATCGTCTTCGCCCGCGTCACGCCGCTGTTGTCGACGTAGGTGAGCGCGATCGCCTGGGCGCCGTCGCCGCGCAGTGACGCGCTCAGCTCCTCGGCCTTCGCGACCCGCTCCTCGCGCAGCGCATCGTCCGTGATCATCCCGCCTCCTCTCCCGTCATCCCCGCCTGCCGGTCGTCCCGGCTCACCAGCCGGCGTACTCCGCGACCACCTCGTCGGGGACGCGCCCCGCCTCGACGTCCGCGAGCGCCCGATCCAGGATCGCGACGCCCTCCTCGACCTCCTCCTCCGTCAACGTCAGGGGCGGCGTGATCTCGAGGACGTTCGAATAGATCCCGCCGTAGAAGACGAGGAGGCCGAGCTCGAACGCCCGGTAGACGACCTTCGCGCTCTCTCGGGCGGCCGGCTCCTTCGTCGACCGGTCGCGGACGAGCTCGACCCCGAGCATCATGCCCAGCCCGCGCACGTCGCCGACGAGCGGATGCGCCGCCGCGAGGTCGCGAAGGCGCCCCTGGAGGACGCTGCCGATCAGCGCCGCCCGCTCGGCGAGCCCGCGCGTCTCGATCTCGTCCAGGTTCGCGAGCGCCGCCGCGCAGCTGACCGGGTTGCCGGCCATCGTGTACATGTTGATCGCCGCCCCCTGATCGAGCAGGTCGCCGCGCCCGATGACGGCGCTGATCGGCATCCCGCCGCCGAGCGACTTGCCGAGGCTCACCGCATCCGGCGTCAGGCCGAAGTGCTCGAACGCGAAGAGGTGGCCGGAGCGGCCGCAGCCGATCTTGACCTCGTCGAGCAGCAGCAGGATGCCATGCCGCCGGCACAGCGCCTCCAGCCCGGGCAAAAAACCGTCGGGCGGCACGATGTCGCCGCCGTCCGACTGCATCGGCTCGACGATCACGGCCGCCGTGTCCTCGGGTGGGCAGATCGTCCGCATCACGTAGTGCTCGAGGTAGTCGAGCACCGCCTGACCGGGGTCGCGATCGTTCCCGAAGAGCGGCCGGTAGGGATCCGGATAGGGAACCTTGACGACGTTGCCGCCGCCCGTGCTCGCGCGGGCCTGGGCGGTGTGGCCGGACAGCGCCGCCGAGCCGGCCGTCTGACCGTGGTAGCCGCCGATGAAGGAGACGATCCGCTTGCGGCCGGTCGCCATCGGCACCAGCTTCGCCAGGCAGTCGTTGGCGTCGGAGCCGTGGAGCCCGAACCACACCTTCTTCTCGAAGTCGCCGGGCATCGCCCCGGCCAGCCGTTGCGCCAGCCGGACCGACGGCTCGTTCATCATCGCGGTGAGCGTGCCGAACGAGGTCCGCTCGAACTGCTGGACGACCGCGTCGCGAATTCGCTGGTTGCCGTATCCCGTGTTCGCAACCGCCCAGCCGGCCGTGAAGTCGAGATAGCTGCGCCCCTCGACGTCCACCAGCCGGCACCCCTCGGCGGACGCGATCGCGAACGGGAAGAAGCGCACCTTCAAGACGTCGGCGAGATAGCGCGCGTCGAGGTCCTTGATCTCCTGCGTGTGCAACCGTTCCTCCTCTGCCGTCATTCGGCGGGGTCGGAGGCGACGGCCCCGTCCGGACCGCTCCGCTCGAGCTCGTAGGCCGCGTGGAGCTCACGCTCGCGGTCGGCCCACGCCTCGCCGTGCGTCAGACGCCGCCC
>JBAPVZ010000331.1:0-3013 GCA_049283435.1 Candidatus Dormiibacterota bacterium | reverse complement strand
GGACGACGTCCCCGCGCTCCAGCCGCGGCGGATCGGCCTCGGCGAGCGCGGCAAGCCAGCGGAGGCGGGTGCGCAGCAGCTGATCCGCCTCCGCTCTGGCCGCCTCGGCGGCGGGCCACAGATCCTCTCCGACCAGACGCCGGGTGAGCCAGGCGAGGTGCTCGTCGCCTGGCTCCGCGTCGGGGCCGGCGACCAGGTCCGCGCGGCGCTCGCTGGGCTCTCGGGGCCACGGCGGGCTCGGCTCGCGCATCCCCGAACAGCGTACGTGCGGCGCCACCTTGCTATCGTGTACTGCTGGCTCGGTGCTCGCCGGTGCGGCGCCCGCCGTGTGACACGTCATCCCGTCCCCCGCGGTCCTGGCAGGCGCCCCCGCGGCGGCGTATGCAGGTGAAGAAGGAAATGCAGCTGATCGCTAGTCCTCGCGAGGCCGCCGCCAAGGCGTCCCGCAAGCTCCGTCCGCTCGGCAAGGTGCCGGCCGTCATCTACGGCCAGGGCAGGCCCGCGGAGTCGGTCGCGATCGACGCCCACGAGCTGAGCCGGCTGCTCGCCCACTCCGGTCGCACGCAGCTCATCGATCTCGTGCTCGAGGGCGCCCGCTCCCCGCGCAAGGTGCTGATCAAGGACGTGCAGATGAGTCCGCGGCGCAACGAGCCGGTGCACGTGGACTTTCACGCGGTCAGCCTGCGCGAGCGGGTGCAGGTCGAGGTCCCGATCGCGATCGTCGGCGAGGCGCCGGCCGTCCGCGCCGGTCTCGGCGACGTGATCGCGATCGAGCACGTCGTCACCGTCGAGTGCCTGCCGACCCACATCCCCGACAGCGTCGAGGTGGACGTGAGCGGTCTCGAGGAGGCGGACCAGGGCGTGCGTCTCGGTGAGCTCACGCTCCCACAGGGCGTGACGATCATCGGCGACCCCGAGGAGACGCTCGTCAAGGTGCAGCCGGCCCGCGTCAGCGCGATGGGCGAGGAAGAGGAGGCCGAGGAAGGCGCCGAGGCGCCCGCCGAGGAGGACGCCGAAGAAGAGGAGAGCGAGTAGCGCTCAGTCGAACGCCTCGACGACGATCCGGGCGAGTGCCGGGAAGCGGTCGTCGTCGAGGTCCGACTCCTCTCGCAGCAGCCGCTCGATCGCGGCGCGGGCCAGCTCCCGGTGGACGCCGGCACCGTACTGCGTGGCGAGCGAGCGCAGGTGATAGGTGTGGTCGGGGCGCTCCGGTGTCCGGTCCAGCTGCGCGTCGATCGCGCTCAGGTCCAGGTGCTTCGACCACAGCGCGACCTCGGACACGCCGGTCTCCGGGGCGTCGGAGAGGTGCAGCACGTTCACGCCGCCGCCGATCCCCAGCCGCTCGCGCAGCGAGCCGGGCCGGCTCTCGTGGATCCGCGTCTCGCCGAGCTCGTAGCGCATCCGGTCCAGGACCTCGGCGCTCGCCTCGATCCGGCCGACGACGACGGGCAGCGCGCTCATGAAGTCGACGAGCCAGGGGAAGAAGGGGCGCCCGCGAAGGAAGTCGTAGTGCTCCTCGACGAGGGCCTGGGCGGGTTGGAACCAGGTCAGGCCGCGAACCTTCCAGCCGTCCTCGCCCAGCAGCCAGTCCGCGCAGGCGGCACGAGCGGCGACCCGATGCGCCGCGTCAGGTTTGAAAATACACAGAGCGTCTGCCACCGGGACATCCTACTGGTCGCGGTCGGTGGCCTCGTAGAGATGCCGCCCGACCAGCTGGTCGGGCAGGTGCTGCTGCTCGACGACCCCGCCCTCGAAGTCGTGCGCGTACTGGTAGCCCTTCCCGTACCCGAGGCCCCTCATGAGGCCGGTGGGCGCGTTGCGCAGATGGAGCGGGACCGGCAGGTCGCCCTGCTCCTCGATCACCTGCACGGCCGCTTCGTAGGCGCGTTTCGCCGAGTTCGACTTCGGGGCTCGCGCGAGGTGAAGCGCCGCCTGGGTCAGGGGGTACCGCGCCTCCGGCATGCCGACCAGGTGCGCCGCCTGCTGCGCCGCGATCGCAACCGGCAGCGCGGTCGGGTCCGCGAGTCCGACATCCTCGGAGGCGGCGATGACGAGGCGCCGCGCGACGAAGTTCGGCGGCTCGCCGGCCTCCAGCATGCGCGCGAGCCAGTAGACCGCCGCGTCGGGGTCGCTGCCGCGGATGCTCTTGATGAGCGCGGAGACGATGTCGTAGTGCTGGTCGCCGGCGCGGTCGTGGAGCAGGTGCGGCTGCTGCAGCGCCTCGGCGACCGCCTGGAGCGTGATCGTGCCCTGGCCGAGCGTCGCCGCCACCTCGATCGCGTTGAGCGCGACCCGCGCATCGCCCTGCGCCTGCACCAGCAGACGCTCCCGTGCGTCGTTCTCGATCGTCGCGCCGACCTCCTGGAGCCCGTGCTCGACGATCGCGCGCAGGTCCTCCTGGGTCAGCGCACCGAGCCGGAAGACGCGGCTGCGCGACAGCAGCGCCGAATTGACCTCGAACGACGGATTCTCGGTCGTCGCCCCGATCAGCGTGACGATCCCGTCCTCGACGTGAGGGAGGATCGCGTCCTGCTGGGCCTTGTTGAAGCGGTGGATCTCGTCGACGAAGAGGACGCTCGGCCGGCCCAGCTGGCGTCGCTCCCGCGCCTGCGCGACGACCCGCCGCAGGTCGGCGACACCGGCCGTGACCGCAGACAGCGCTTCGAAGTGGGCGCTCGTCGCGGTGGCGAGGATGCGCGCGAGCGTCGTCTTGCCGGAGCCCGGCGGGCCCCACAGGACCATGCTCGGGAGGCGTCCCGACGCGGCGAGGCGGCGCAGCACGTCGACGACCGGCCCCTGACCGACCACGTCCTCCAGTCGCTGGGGCCGCAGCCGCGCCGCCAGCGGAGCGTCGGCGGCAGCCGCCGGAACGGCGCGCGCAGCTTCGGCCGGCGCCGGTGCGGCCGGCGTTCGTTCGCCGGCTCCCGAGGCTCTCGGCTCGGTGCCGAAGAGGTCGCCCTGATCCGCCATCTGCGAAAGCTTACGGGGCCGCCTTGACGGGCCGGGTGCCGGC
>JBAPVZ010000330.1:0-3454 GCA_049283435.1 Candidatus Dormiibacterota bacterium | reverse complement strand
AGTCAGGGCCTTTGACGATTCATGAGGGCGATCCGGACTCGGCAGTCCTTGTTGCGTGCTGCGTTGAGGCACCCCGCCCGGTCTGGGGCGACGTTGGTGGCCGCCTTCTGAGCGGCGGGTGGCGTGTCCAGATGCAGATCGCAGAGTGGTTGCCCGACGCAATTCCGCCCGACGTCATTGTCGATCGGGTGGGAGCGGATCTGCGCCGCGCAAGATTCGCGGCGTCGATTCTTCGGGTGCGCGGCGAGCGAGCGCCGGTAGTGGTTCGAAAACTATTGGAGGGCTTTGGAGACGATGATCAGGTCGCCGGTGCGCTGCGCGGGCGGCTCCTAAGTGGTTTTTGGACGGGTCACGAGTCAGACCGACTCGCCGGACAGATTGAGGATTTGAAGTCCTGGCGCGCGAGTTCAGAGCCCGAGGCTGTGCGAAAGTGGACGGTTCATACTATTGACGAGCTAGAGCGGCGGCGTTTGGCCGTTTTGAGCTTTGAAGCTGAGGAGCGTTCTTAGATGAGGCGGGTCGTCGGCTCGATGCCGATTCGGCGGCATTCGGAATACCTTCGTGACAGTTGTTACCAAGATGGGCTGGAATCTCGAACATCCGCGCCCCGCGATGGGTCCCTCCGGCTACAAAGTCCTTCATGACCGCGCTTGCCCGGGCATGGGAGCGGTAAGACAAGAGTCAGCCGATTACGTCCCGATGGGCAATCTTTCTGGCGGCGGCTTCGCCATGAGCCTCTTCGGCTTGCCGGCCGATACGAATATTGCTGCAACCTAGGTGGCAATCCAAGTTTTCAATGGCTTGGTACTAGCCGGATTGTTCGTGGCCCTCCCAATACAAATTCGCCACGTCTCACCTCGCGAAAGATGAGCTGGTCAAGCGACGAGCGCAATGACGCGTGCAACACGAATGCAACCCCCGAGGGGTCGGTTTGGGCTCGGCGGCCCGAACTGCGAGAGGCTCGATACGAAGCCAAAACGGTGGCGGAGGGAGCGAGATTCGAACTCGCGAACGGTTGCCCGTTAACGGTTTTCAAGACCGTCGCCATCAACCGGACTCGGCCATCCCTCCGCGAGGCTAGTGGGCAGGGTACGCGCCGGCGCGCACCCATTCGTTCTACTCGCGAGCCCCCGCGTCTACCGCATGCTGACCTGTCATGAAGGTCCTGCTGACGGACGCGTCGGGCCTCACGTCGCGGCAGGTCGCCACGCGGCTGTCGCTCGGCGGTCATCACGTGGAGGCGCTGACGTCGAGCACCTTCTGCGTCGACCGCTTCACCCGGCACGTCCGCCGGCTGCAGCTCGCACCTCGATTCGGCGACGATCCGTTCGCGTGGCTCGAATCTGCGATCGACGTCTATCGTGCGGGACGGTTCGACCTCCTCTTCCCGACCCAGGAACCGGTCGCGGTCCTTGCCCATCAGGCGGCGCGGCTTCGCTCGCTCGGCGTGAGGACGCTCGTGCCCGACTTCGCGGCGTTGCGTCGCGTGCAGGACAAGGTCTCCGCGACGAGAACGCTGGCTGAAGCAGGGATCCCCCAGCCGGAGACGATCGTCGCACGCGCGCCGGCGGACCTTGCCGGATGGCACCGCTTCCCGGCCTTCGTCAAGCTGCCCGTCGGAACCGCGAGCCGCACGATCTGGCGAGTCGTCGATGCCCACGCTCTGCGGGCGCTTCTCGACGGCGGCGAGATCGGGCCGGTGACGGTCGAACACCCGGTCGTCGTGCAGCAGGCGATCGCCGGCGACCTCGTGATGGTCCAGGCCCTGTTCGATCGCGGGCGCCTCGTCGGCCTGCACGCGGTCCGGCGTGTCTGTGAGGGTCTTGCCGGCGGTGCGGCCGTGAAAGAGGCCCTCCAGGTCGCGGGCCTTCGCGAGCAGGCGGCGCGTCTCGGCGCCGAGCTGGGCTGGCACGGGCCGCTGTCGGCCGACGTGCTCCTCGGCGCCGCGGGCCCGCGCTGGATCGACGTCAATCCGCGCCTCGTCGAGCCGATGAACGCCTGCCTGGCCGGCGTCGACCTCGTCGACCGCATGCTGGCACTCGCCGCCGGGGAGCGCTTGGCATCTGCGCCCGACGGCCGAGCGGGCCTGCGAACGCACCAGGCGGTGCTGGCCCTGCTCCTGGCGGCGACACGCGGCCGGGCGACCATCGTCACCGAGGTCGGTCGACTCGCTGCCCGGCGCGCGCCATACGCCGCGAGCCGGGAAGAGCTCACGCCTCTGCGTCACGACTGGCGGGCGGCCAGCCTGCCGGTCCTCATCGTCGCGGCGACCCTGGTTCGGCCGCAGCTCTGGTCGGTCTTCGGCGGAGCTCCGAGCGGCTACGCGTTGTCGGCTACCGGCTGGGAGGCGCTCTGCGCTCGGCCGGTGGCGGGCTCCGCGGAATCACCCTGCTAGTCTCCGCAGCGATGAGCGAGCAGCCGCCCACACTGCCGCCGCACTATTCGGTCGACGGTGCGTGGTGGTGGGACGGGGCCTCGTGGCACCCGGTGCAGCCGGCGCCGCCGCCACCGCCCTCGGTCGCCCCGCCGCCAGCCCCGACCACGCCGGAACCGCCCCGGCCGGCGGCCGGCGATGAGCCTGCGGCCGTCTCCTCCCCGGACGGAGGCGCCCAGTTCGGATGGCTCACCGTGGGCGGACTGATTCTCGCCGCGCTGCTCGTGCTCGCCGGCATCGTCGGCGCTTCGTTGCTGCTCTACCGGGTGGCCGGGTCGCCGTCGCCGAACGTCACCGCGACGCCGGCGTCGCGCGCGTCCCCGCCGCCCGCGTCCGCCTACCCGTATGCCTACATCGGGGGCGTGAGCGTCGGCAGCCTGACCGGCACGCTGCGGGACGCCGGATTCCAGTGCACGAACCCGGGACCCGCGAGCGGACCGCAGCTGCGGACGTGGCGCTGCGATCGCACCGAGAGCGGACAGCGCGAGATCGTGTTGATCGACGCCGTCGATCCGAGTCACGTCCACCTCGTCGACGTGACCGTCGTCGGCGAAAGCGGCAGGCCCGACCCGACGACGATGCAGGATCTGTTCCGAACCGTCACCGCCGCGATCTACCACCCGAGTGAGCCGGCGGAGACGACCGCGGCCCAGGCGTGGGCGGTCCAGCACGCGGGGGTGAGCGCGACCGCGCCGATCGGCAAGCTGACGCTGCGGACGGAGGCGACCGGTACCGCGGAACTCCTCGAGTTCGACGCCGGCACGCGCTGATCCGAGCCGCCCGCCGTCGCCGCCGCAAGCGGCTCGCGCGGTGGCGCATGGTAGTGCGGTGGTCCCCGTCTGGAGCCTCGTCCTCGCGCTCGTCGTCGGCCTCCTCGCCGGGGGAGGGCTGGTCTGGATGCTGAAGCCGGCGCTGCGCGCGCCGGCGTCGACCGCGCACTCGGGGCCCCCGGCGCCGGAGCCCGAGGTGGTCGCCGATCAGCCGGCGGCCGCCGAACCCGCGGCGCAGACTCCCGGAGAC
>JBAPVZ010000329.1:0-2567 GCA_049283435.1 Candidatus Dormiibacterota bacterium | reverse complement strand
TAACACCCGGGGTCGGGCTGCGTCAAGCGGGCGAGTTCGAACGCTCCCGGCGCGTCAGGCCGCACGGCACTCGACGACGAAGTCACCACCCGGCGCGCGTCGCCGGCGGCGGCGACCCGCGGACCGGGCGCCCACCTCGCGGGCCAGCGTGGGGACGTCGTCGATGCCGGCGGCGATGCGGTCCGCGATGCCGAGCGTGACGGCGACGCGGATGCTCCACGGCGTCTCGAGGTCGGTCAGCGACCAGATGTCAGCGGGGTGTCTGCCATGCTTCGGCGCTCCTCCGAGCGATTATGGGCGCCTCAAGGGGGACTCACCACGGTCCCGGGAGACGGAGGTTGCGGAATCTCGTGGGGTGCTCACCGTCCTCGTCGTCGGTTCTTACGAGACCCTCATCGACGGCATGCAAAACTGAATTCGAATTGACCGATCGACCGGCGATGCCGGCTGCTGTCCCGAGGGAGCGCGCCGGTGGCCGGGAGTCCAGCACCGGAGGTGCCAGCAGCCCGCATGCGCACGACTGACGACGTCTGTCACATCGCGATTCCGACTCGCGACCTCGACGAGGCCTTCGAATTCTACGTCACCAAGCTGGGGTGCAAGCTGGCTCGCCGCTACGACGACCGCATCACGCTCGACTTCTTCGGCGATCAGCTCGTGTGCCACCTGAACGACTACTGGGACCGGGAGGTGAGGGATCTCTATCCGCGTCACTTCGGGGTCACCTTCCGCCACCGAGAGGACTTCGACCGCCTGATGCACCTCGCGGAGACACGCGGCATCGACTTCTACAACGAGGTGTCGTCGCGCTTCGAGGGGCTCGTCGAGGAGCACCTGACGGTCGTCTTCAAGGACCCCTCGAACAACCTGATCGAGTTCAAGTGGTACCACGACCCCCGGATGGCCTACTGAGCGAATCGGTCGGCGCCGAGACCCGCTACCAGCGGGTACGCGGGGCGAGGGCCGCCGCCGGCCCCAGCCCCGCATCGCACGCTGCTCAGTCCTGCAGCGCCGTCCAGACCGTCATTGCGGTCAGCGGCAGATCGGTAACCCGGGCGCCGGTCGCGTCGGCGACCGCGTTCGCCACCGCCGCGCCGCCGGGTACGATCGGCGGCTCGCCGACGATGCGGGCGCCGTGCAGGCCATGCTCCGAGGGGTTCTCGACGAGCTCGACGTCGAACTGATCCGGCACGACGTCGATCGAGGGGATCACGTAGTCGACGAAGCTGGCCGTCGTCAGCTGGCCCTCGTCGCTCGTGCGCATCGCCTCGTGGAGCGCCCAGCCCAGCCCCTGCACGGTGCCGCCCTGCACCTGCCCTTCGACGAGCAGCGGGTTGAGGGCGAAGCCCACGTCCTGCACCGACACGTAGGCGGTCGGGGTGACGTCGCCCGTCTCCCGGTCGACCTTCACCTTGACGAGGTGGGCCGTCGCGCCGGGTGCGTTGACCTCGATCGCGGCCCGGCCCTGGCCGGTGATCGGTCCCTCGCCGCCCTTCGTCGACTGGGCGGCGAGCGCGAGCTCCGAGATCTCGACCGCGCGTCCCGGCACGCCCTTCACCTGCGCTGCGCCGTCTCGCAGCTCCAGGTCCTCGATCGACGCTTCCAGTCGCTCCGAGGCGAGGTCGAGCAGTTGCCGCCGCACCTCCTCGGCGGCACCGCGGACCGCGCCGGAGACGCTGTACGTCGTCTGGCTGCCGCCGCTCGGTCCCGCACGGAGCCCGCTCTGGGTGTCGCCCTGGACGAGCTCGATCCGGTCGGGATTGACCTGCAGGACCTCGGCGGCGACGAGGACGAGCGACGAGTTGACGCCCGAGATGTCGACGGAGCCGACGTGCACCTGCACCGAGCCGTCACCGCCGACGCAGCACAGCGCCGCCGCGGGTGAGGAGGCGCCCGGCCAGGCGCCGACCGCCAGCCCGATGCCCTCGTCGTCGGCCTTGCCCGCACGGTTCTGCCACAGCGGGTGCGCTCGCAACCGCTCCAGGCACTCGCGCAGGCCCAGGCTCGGCCAGGGTGCGTTGCTGCCCATCTGGTCGCCGTCGCCGGCGACGTTGGCGAGCCGGAACTCCAGCGGGTCGAGCCCGAGCTGCCGAACCGCCTCGTCGATCGCCTGCTCCAGCGCGAACGTCGCGGGCGGGGCCCCCGGCGCTCGATAGGCGCCGGTCGGCTGCTTCGTCGTCAGCACGTCGAACGCCTCGATGTCGACGTTCGGGCACCGGTAGTAGCCACCGATCAGCACCGAGACGATGCCCGCCTCCGCGCTCGGGTAGGCGCCGTTGTCGATGACGCTGCGCGCGCGCAGTGCCGTCACGCCCTTCTCGGCGCTGACACCGAGCTCGAGGTCGATGACCGTGGCTGGGGAGGGCGTCGTGGCGAGGAAGTCCTCGGTGCGGCTCAGCTCGAGATGGACCGCGCGACCGGTCGCGATCGCCGCGGCGCCGCTCAGCGTGTCGATGACACCGTACTTCGCGCCGAAGCCGCCGCCGACGACCATCGGTGTGACGCGCACCTTGCTCGACGGCAGGCCGACCAGGCCGGCGACGGTGTCGCGCACCGCGTACTGACCC
>JBAPVZ010000328.1:0-1965 GCA_049283435.1 Candidatus Dormiibacterota bacterium | reverse complement strand
CTCGTAAACGGCGAGCTGCTGGATCAGCTCGAGGATCACCGGGACGTCCTCCGCCGTCGCAGCGCGCACCATGTGCCGGAGCGTACTGGATCGAGGGCCGCCAGATCGGCGCTCGGGGGGCGCGCCTCGACCGGCCGGGAGGAGGGACGCGGGAGGGCGGTCGCTCGTCGGCGCCGCCCTTCCGCGGAGAGAGGGGGGAGAGAAAGCGGGTGGCGCCAACGCAACACCCGCGTTCACAGAGGGGGAGGGGGAGGTATTGGGCTTTCTCAGGGTTCGGCGCCCCTTCCGGGTAGCAACTCGTTCGTACCCGCGCTCCGAGGCGCCAAAACCTGAAACCCGCGCGGGTGCGCCCTTGTTCACGGCCAGTAGGCTGAGCGCCGTGGAAGGCGTGGCCCGCCGGCGGTGGAACCTCTCCCAGTCAGTCGCGCTCGGCTCCCTCGTGATCGACTGCCTGCTCGTCGCGGCCAAGCTCACGGCCGGCCTGCTCACGGGCAGCCTGGGCCTGCTCAGCGACGCCGTGCACTCCGGACTCGACCTGATCGCCTCGTCAGGCGCGTTCGTCGCCGTGCGCGCGTCGACGAAGCCCGCCGATCGCGAGCATCCCTACGGTCACGCGCGCGGGGAGAATCTGGCCGCGTTCGGCGAGGGCACGCTGCTCGTCGCGGCCTCGCTCGTGATCGGCTACGAGGCGCTCGCCCGCCTGCTCGGCGCCTCGGTTGCCGTCATTCCGGCGGGCTACGCGTTCGCCGTCGTGATCGTCACGATCGCGGTCGAGACGACGCGCGCGACCGTGCTGCGACGCGTCGCCCGGGCGACCGGCAGCGCGGCGCTCGCCGGCAGCGCCCAGAATCGGTTCGCCGATCTGATCTCGGCGTTCGCCGTCCTGGTCGGGCTCATCGGAGTGCGGGTGGGACTGCACTGGGCGGACACCGCCGTCGCGTTGATCGTGGCGATCGTCATCTTGCAGGCGGGTATCCGGCTCGCCTGGCGATCTGGCGACATCCTGATCGACCGCGCCCCCCGCGGCGTCGAGGACCGCGTGCGGGCGATCGTGGGCGAGGTCGACGGCGTGCGCGAGGTGCGCGAGGTGCGGGTCCGCCGCTCCGGAGCCCGGCTGCTCGGGGACGCGCACGTCTCGGCACGACGGCTCCTCTCGGTCGAACGGGCGGAAGCGCTCGTCGCCGAGATCCAGCGGGCGGTCGCCGCCGGCGTTCCCGAGCTCGAGCTGACCGTCGTGGTGGAGGCCCAGCCGCGTGACTCGGCGATGGTGGAGCGGGTGCACGCGGTCGCGGAACGACTCCCGCGCATGCACGATCTGCACAACGTGACGGTGGAGCGCGAGGCGGACGGCACGCTGCACCTGAGCATGCACGCGAAGCTGCCGGGCGAGTTCTCGCTGGCTGACGCGACGGCGACGAGCCAGCGATTGGAGACCGAGCTCCGGCGCGAGTTCCCGGGTGTCTCCCGCATCGATGTGCACCTGGAGCCGCTGGAGCCGGACCTGGTCCGCGGTCAGAACGTGACCCAACCGCGCCAGGACCTCGTCGACCAGGTACGGCGCCAGGTGCTCCGGCACCCGGCGATCCTCGGTTGCCGCGACGTCGAGCTGAGCGAGCGGGGCGGCCGCATCACGGCCTACGTCGTCGCCGAGATGCCGTCCGACGTGACTCTGGAGCGAGCGCACGCCGTGCAGTCCGAGCTGGAGGAACAGATCCGGGTCGCGATGCCGTCGATCGGCGACGTCGTGGCTCGCGTCGTCCCGCGGTGAGACGGAGGGCGGGTTCGACGGCCGCGCGGCCGGTGTGTGATGTCGAGGGCCGAGCTCAGATGTCGAACGTGATCTCGTAGGCCGAGCCGCGCTGCCGGGCCTGGTGGATCCAGCCCATGCGCCGGAGCAGCCCGAGCATGCTCTGGTTCTCGGCAAGGACGAGCAGCGTGAAGACGCGGATGCCGTGGGCCCGCTCC
>JBAPVZ010000327.1:0-2501 GCA_049283435.1 Candidatus Dormiibacterota bacterium | reverse complement strand
CCACAGGTAGCCGTCCCGGGCGAGCTCGTCGCCGAGCCAGAAATGCAGACCGTTCCCCCGGCGAGGCAGCGCAACCTCGAGCCCGACGGTGCGCGGCCCGGCGCTCGCGCCCCGAGCCGCCGGCCGGGCGGCGAGGACGCTGCGCCAGCCCGACGCGTCGATCAGGATCGTCGCCTCGAAGTCGCCGAGCGACGTGCGGACGCGCCCCGCCTCGCGGCCGAGCACACGTGCCTGGACGATCTCGGCGTCCGTTCGGGCGGCGAGGATCCGGCAGAAGGCCCGGTAGTCGAACGTCGCGTACGCGTAGGCCGGGCGGTAGCGGCGCACCCGGCCTCCCGGCAGGTGAAAGACGAGCTCCTCGTGCACCTGTTCCAGCGCCGCCGTCGCCTGCAGCCGCTCGAGCACGGCGAGCGGCGTTCCGCAGGCCGACGTCTGGTGCTCGCCGACCGGGTCCTTGTCCAGCACGAGCACCCGACCGTGCCCGCGCAGCTCCATCGCCGCGGCGAGGCCGGCGAAGCTGGCGCCGACCACGATCGCGTCCCACTCGCGTCGCATCCCAGCGTCATCGAACCACGTCGGGTGCGATCGGTGGGGGCCGGGTTCGAGCTCAGACCGCCGCCACGCTCCGGGCATTCTTCACGAGCGCGCCGCCCTTCACCACCAGCTGCACGGATTCCGGCTTGGCGAGTAGCTCGAGCTGCTCCAGCGGATCGCCCGGCACGCCGATCACGTCGCCGTAGGCGCCTGCGGCGAGCGTCCCGACCTCGCCCTCCCAGCCGACGGTCTGGGCGGCGACCGTCGTCGCCGAGCGGATGCACGCCAGGGGGTCCAGGCCGAGCTCACGGAGGACGAGGAACTCCTCGCCGTTGGAGCCGTGGGGACCGACTCCGGTGTCGGTGCCGAACGCGATGATGACGCCCGCCTCGATCGCGCGCCGGATGCTGTCCTTGTGATCTTCGAAGACGATCTCCGCCTTCTCGGTCGCCCAGGCCGGCATCCGGCCCGCCTGCGCATGGCGGATCACCCAGAGCGGCGCGATGAGCGTCGGCACGAGCGCATTGCCGCCGTCGAGCATCATCTCGAGCGCGTCGTCGTCGAGCCAGATCCCGTGCTCGATCGTCGAGACGCCGCCCCGGAGCGCGTTCTTGATGCCCTCGGCGGCCTGCGCGTGCGCCATCACCTTGCGGCCCTGCGCGGACGCCTCCTCGCAGGCGGCGCCGATCTCCTCCACGGTCAACGTCGGGTGGTGTGGGTCGTCGTTCGGCGAGAGCACTCCGCCCGACGTGCAGAGCTTGATCCAGTCGGCGCCGGCGCGGATCACCTCGCGCACGCGGTGGCGCATCGGCTCGACGCCGTCGACTACCGATGACGGCAGGTCGGGCAGGTTGGCCGAAAGGCTCGCGCCGCACAGAAAGTGCTGGTCGGTGTGCCCGCCGGTCTGGCTCAGCGCCGTCACCGCGACCTTCATGCGAGGGCCGTCGATCAGACCCCGCTCGATCGCCCGCTTGACTCCGGCCGGGGTGCCGCCGGCGTCGCGTACCGACGTGAACCCGGCGTCGAGCGTGCGCCGCGCGGCCGGGACCGTGTTCAGCACGTAGAGGCTGGCCGGCGTGTTGAGCGTCTCGCCGAGGTCGCGCCCGTTGCCGCGCGAGCGCAGGTGCACGTGGCAGTCGATGAGCCCGGGCAGCAGCGTCAGACCCTCGGCGTCGATCGTGCGCGCATCGCCGGGCACCGCAACCGTGTCACGCGCGCCCGTGCGCGTGACGCGCCCGTCCTCGATTACGACGACCGCGCTGCGCGTCATCTCGCCGCTGGCGGGGTCGAGCAGCGCGTCGCCGAAGATCGCGACCGTTTCAGACATCGGATGTCACCGCTCGTGCGATGCGTTCCTTCACCACCGACCCTCCCTTGACGACGAGCTGCACGTTCTCCGCCTTCGCGAGCAGCTCCAGGTTCGAGACGGGGTCGCCCGGGACCCCGATGACGTCTCCGTAGGCGCCGTGTGCGAGCGTGCCGACCCGGCCCTCCCATTCCAGGACGCGGGCCGCGTCGACGGTCGCCGATCGGATGCAGTCGGCGGGCTGCATGCCCGCATCCCGCATCAGCAGCAGCTCCTCGCCGTTCGTGCCATGGGGGCCGACGCCGGTGTCCGTGCCGAACCCGATGCGCGTGCCCGCCGCCACCGCGCGGGCGAAGCTCTTCACGTGGTCGGCCGCGACCACCCGCGACTTCGCCGCCGCCCACTCCGGCATGCGTCCTCGCTCGGCGTGGCGCATGACCCACTGGGGGGCGACGAGCGTCGGCACCAGGATCCGATCCTCGCCGAACAGCTCCAGCGCCTCGTCGTCGAGCCAGATGCCGTGCTCGATCGTCGTCACGCCGCCGCGCAGCGCGTTCTTGACGCCCGCTGCCGCCTGCGCGTGCGCCATCACCCGCCGGCCCTGGGTCGCGGCCTGCCTGACCGCCATCTGGATCTCGCCGAGCGTGAACGTCGCGTGGTG
>JBAPVZ010000326.1:0-2583 GCA_049283435.1 Candidatus Dormiibacterota bacterium | reverse complement strand
GGCGGGTGGAGCGCCGCCACGCCCCCCAGCGCGAGCGCGCCGAGCAGGCCCGCGACGACGATGCTGGCGATCAGGTGGCGGTTGAGCAGCCAGCCGCCGGTCCTGGGCAGCCGCTCGGTGAGCCCTGGATGCTCGACCTCCTGCCACCACGGTTCGAGCAGGTCCATGGCGACGAAGTAGACGAGCGCTCCGGCGCCGAAGATCAGGTAGGAGGAGCCGGTCGCGGTGACGACGAGCAGACCGGCGACGACGGCCGTGAGCACGAGCACGCGCGCGATCCGCCAGGCCGGCCAGCGCAGCAGGGAGCGGACGTGTCGCTGCCAGGGGGCCCAGCCGGGCGCGCTCGCCCAGGGCAGCCGCAGCCAGGGCCGGGACCGCGCCCCCTCGTTCGCGAGCACCATGCGCAATCGGAGGAAGCCGCGCAGGTCGAGCAGCTGGGCGGTGAACAGGAGCAGCTGCGCCAGGCCGGCGCGACGGTCCAGGGCCGCGATCGGGACGCCCGGCGCCGCGACGACCGCGACGACCGCGAGTGCGAGGACGATCGCGATCGCAGCGATGGCCGACGCCGGCCCGACCGGCGCGAGCGGCCAGAGCCCGATCGCGCCGATCCAGGTGAGCGGCGAGATCGTCGTGCCGAGGGCGGCGTCGGCGCCCGTGGCCAGGAGGGCGGCGAGCCCGATCGCGACGACGAGCAGGCGGGGCAGGCGGAACCCGGAGACGACCATCGCCGGCGCCACGGCCAGCAGCCCGACGAGCAGGCCGGCCAGCGCGCCGGCGCCGATCCAGGCCGGGATGCTGCCGCCGAGCCGCGCCTGGCTCACCCCCTCCAGCGTCGCGCCGAGCAGCAGGCCGCCGAAGCCGCCGGCCAGCACCCAGCGCACGGCCGACCGCCGGAGCACGGCTCCCCGCGACACCGGAGCGAGCAGCAGGTGGAGGACGTCCGCCCGTTCGGGCGCGAGCGGACCGCCGCTCAGGCCCGAGCGCAGGCTCGACGTGAGGAGGAGCCAGACGACGACGCCGAGCGCGCCGGGGCCGTGCGTTCGCAGCAGGGCGAGCGTCGACGCGTCGACGTGATGCCCCTGCACGAGCAGCCAGAGGATGCCGGCGCCGACGGCCCAGAACCCGAGTGCCATCTCGACCATGCCGAGCAGCATCATTCCGCGCGGGCGGGGATGCCGTCGCGAGCGCGCGGCGCGCAGCTTCCGTACGACGTCTGCCGGCCCGGCAAGCGGCGGCTCTCCCGCCGTCGATTCAGCCAAGGGGATACCGGGCGAGCTCGACGAGATTGCCGTCGGGATCGCGGCAGTAGATCGACTGCATGGTGCCGAGCGCGCCCAGCCGCTCGACCGGCCCGGTGCTCACCGCGACGCCGCAGTGGGCAAGGTGCGCGAGCGTGTCGGCGACGGGGCTGTCCACGACGAAGCACCCCTCGGCGGTCCCCGGCGCGTCGTGGCTCGCCGCCTCCCATTCCGCGGCACCGGTCGGCCGCAGGTTCAGCTTCTGACCGCCGAAGTGCAGCGCGACCCGCCCCTCGGAGCCGAAGCGCTGCACGGTCATGCCGAGCACCCGCTGATACCACGCGGCGCTGCGTTCGACGTCCACGCAGTTGACGACCAGGTGGTCGAGGCGCTGCACGGCAAACGGCATGCCCACAGTGTGCCCGGACCGGGCATCCGCTTGAGCGCTGCGCCGTCACGACCGGTGCAGGGCGACGCCTCCGACGACGAGCACGACCCCGGCGAGCTCGGGCAGGGTCGGCCACTGGTGGAGCACGACGACGCCGATCGCGGTCGCGGTGGCGGGCAGCAGCGCGAGGAACAGCGCGTAGGTCGCGCGCGGCAACCGGGCCATCGCGAGCTGGTCGGTCACGTAGGGCATCACGGAGGAGCAGAGGCCGACGCCGATGCCGGCGAGCAGCAGGGTCGGTTGCACGAGGGCCGGCCACGCATCCCCGAGGCCGAACGGGGTGACGGTGAGCAGCCCGATCGGCATCGCGAGCGCGAGCGCGTCCAGACCGCCGCCGCCGTCATCCCGCGCGAGCCGGTGCGCGAGGACGATGTAGACCGCGAACAGCGCACAGTTCGCGGCCGCGAACGCGAAGCCGAGCAGCTCGCCTCGCAGCTGCACGTCGGCGAGCAGGGCGGCGCCCCCGACCGCGAGGACGAGCGCCCCGAGATTCCGCTTCGTCCGCGCGCCCCACAGCGCGAGCGCGATCGGACCGAGGAACTCGATCGCGCCGACGGTGCCGAGCGGGACGCGGGCGATCGCGAGGTAGAAGCACGAGTTCATCACCCCGAGCACGAGCCCGAACGCGACGACGAGCAGGCGCCATCGAGCCAGGCGGCGAAGGACCGCCCGCCAGGGCCGCCGCCAGGCCGCGAAGAAGACCGACGCCGAGCCGACGCGCATCCAGGCGACGCCGAGCGGCGCGACCCGCGCGAACAGCAGCACGGCGAGCGCCGGCCCGAGGTAGTGGAAGAGGGCGCTGATCAGGAACCAGACGTGCGGGGGCAGGACCGGACGGCCCTGTCGCCGCGACTCCCGGACCGGTTCCGTGCGAGCAACCGTCATCAGTTTATGATC
>JBAPVZ010000325.1:0-4321 GCA_049283435.1 Candidatus Dormiibacterota bacterium | reverse complement strand
GTCACCTCCACAACACGTTCGACGACGTGGCGCTCGGGCTCGACGCGCTGCGTTGACGCCCGGTGACGCCCGATGTCGGGTCGCCAGCGCGCCGTTCCGCCGCCGCCGGTGTCGTCGCGGCGACCCGGGCCGGCCGGAAGCGGGTGAGCTTTCACCTCCACAACGCGCTCGACCACGTGGCGCTCGGGCTCGACGCGCTGTGTGACGCCCGATGTCGGGCGGCCACCGCGCTGTTCCGCCGCCGCCGCATCGGCCGGCGCCTGCGCCACATCGAGTTGTGCCAGAGACGCCGATTTGTCCCCGTTAAGACGGTTGACCGTCTGGCTGGCCTGGCGTATTGGGTGGGTTGCCCCCGGGGAGGGTGGGGGCATACTTGGAGTCTGGTTGGCACGGGGGTCGCTCGGCGAGTGTGTGGCGTGCTGCGGATGCGTGAGAGCGCCGCTCTCCCCGGTGCCCGAGCGCTGCCTGCTCGGTAAACTCAGGCCCATGTCGATTTCCCGTCGTGCTCTGACCGTTGCGGTCGTCGGTGCGACCGGCGTCGTCGGCCGGGAGATGTTCCGGGTCCTGGAGCAGCGTGCCTTTCCGATCGGCAAGCTCAAGGCGCTGGCCTCGGAGCGCTCGGCGGGGACGGAGATCAAGTGCGACGGTCAGCGGGTGCCGGTCGAGGCGCTCGACGACCGCTCCTTCGAGGGCGTCGACGTCGCGCTGTTCAGCGCCGGCGCCGACATCTCGCTGATCCACGCGCCGGCCGCGGTCGAGGCGGGCGCGCTCGTCATCGACAACAGCTCGGCCTGGCGCATGAAGGAGAACGTCCCGCTCGTCGTGCCCGAGGTCAACGCCGACGACCTCCGCTCCAACGAGGGCATCATCGCGAACCCGAACTGCTGCACGATCCCCCTGACGGTCGTGCTGGAGCCGCTCCGCCGGCGGGTCGGCCTGCGTCGCGTCACCGTCTCCACCTACCAGTCGGCGTCCGGCGCCGGCAAGGCGCTCGTCGACGAGCTGGAGAGCCAGATCCAGGCGCTCGCCGCCGGCCGCCCGCCGGAACACGTCGTCTATCCCCACCAGCTCGCTCACAACGTCGTTCCGGGCGGCTGGAAGATGGAGTACGACGGCTACAACGAGGAGGAGATCAAGCTTCTCCAGGAGACGCGCAAGATCCTGCACCTGCCGGAGCTGCGCATCGCCGCCACGTGCGTCCGCGTGCCGGTGCCGGTGTCGCACGGGGAGTCGGTCTTCGTCGAGACGGAGCAGCCGCTCGACCCGCAGGCGGCGCGTGCGCTGCTGGAGACGGCGCCGGGTGTCATCGTCGAGGACGACCCCGCGGCGAAGCGCTACCCGACCCCGGCCGCCGTCGCGGGCACCGACGACGTCTACGTCGGCCGCATCCGGCGCGATCTCTCCGAGGAGCAGGGCTTGGCGCTGTGGATCGTCGCCGACAACCTGCGCAAGGGGGCCGCCCTGAACGCGGTGCAGATCGCGGAGCTCGCGGTCGCAGAGGGAGTGATCTGACATGCGTGACATCGGACGGCTCTTGACGGCGATGGTGACACCGTTCCACGAGGACGGCTCGCTCGACCTGGATGGCGCACAGGCGGTCGCGCGCCGCCTCTGCGCGGAGGGGTCGGACGGCGTCGTCGTGTTCGGCACGACCGGCGAATCCCCGACCCTTGCCGACGAGGAGAAGCTGGCACTGCTGCGGGCGGTTCGCGAAGCATTGCCCGAGCACGCGGTCGTCGCCGGCACCGGCACGAACGACACCCGGCACTCGGTCGACCTATCGGAGCGAGCGATGGCCGCTGGTGCCGACGCGCTGCTCGCCGTGCTGCCCTACTACAACAAGCCGTCCCAGGAGGGGCTCTACCAGCACTTCCGCGCGATCGCCGAGACCGGCCCCGTGATCCTGTACAACATCCAGTCGCGCAGCGGCATCAACATGACCGTCGGCACGACCCTGCGGCTGGCGCAGCTGCCGGGGATCATCGGGACCAAGGAGGCGAGCGGCAACCTCGACCAGATGAGCTTCACCTGCGCCGGGGCGCCGGAGGGCTTCCGGGTCTGGTCGGGCGACGACAGCCTGACCCTGCCGCTGCTCGCGGTCGGCGGCTACGGGCTGATCTCGGTGACGGCCCACCTGGCCGGTCCCGCCCTGAAGCAGATGATCGAGCTCTACGTCGACGGCGAGGTCGCGGCCGCCGCCCGGCTGCACCACCGGCTGCTGCCGCTCGTCAAGGCGGTGATGACGACCGCGAGCAACCCCATGCCGGTCAAGACCGTGCTGCGCCGGCTCGGTGAGCCGGTCGGCCCGTTCCGGCTCCCGATGACGCCGCTCGCCGGCGACGAGCTGGAGGGGGTGCTGGCGGCGGTCCGCGCGGCCGGCGACCTGGTGACGCTGGGAGCGGCCAAGCCGGCCTGACCGGCGGTCTCGGCACCGCGCGACCCGCCGACGCAGGATCGGGCGGTACGATTGCCTTCGTGCCTTCCGACCCCTCGACACGGCGGCTCCGCTACGTGCCGCTGGGGGGACTCGGAGAGGTCGGGCTCAACATGTTCCTCCTGGAATGGGAGGGCCAGGTCCTGATCGTCGACGCAGGGCTCATGTTCCCGCACGAGGAGACGCCCGGGGTCGACCTCATCATTCCCGACATCTCCTACCTGCTGCAGGCGGGTCGGCAGGCGCTCGGCATCGTCGTCACGCACGGGCACGAGGACCACGTGGGCGGGCTCCCCTTCCTCCTCAAGAAGGTCAACGTGCCGGTCTACGGGACCCGCCTCACGCTCGGCCTGCTCCAGCATCGACTGCGCGAGCACCGGGTGCTGAAGGATGCCCAGCTGCGCACGATCGAGCCCGGGGACCGGGTGCAGCTCGGACCGTTCCGCGTCGAGGCGATCGCGGTCTGCCACAGCATCCCGGACACGATCGCACTCGGGATCGAGACGCCGGTCGGGCGCGTGCTGTACACGAGCGACTTCAAGCTGGAGACCGACCCGCCGTACGGCTACGGCACCGACCTGGCCCGCCTGCGCCGCCTCGGCGAGGAGGGCGTCCATCTGCTGCTCGGCGACTCGACGAACGCGGAACGGGAGGGTCGCAGCGGCTCGGAGCGCGATCTCGGGCCTGCGTTCGAGCGCATCTTCGAGGAGGCGCCCGGCCGCATCGTCGTGACGACGTTCGCCTCGAACATCCACCGCATGCAGCGCGTCATCGCCCTCGCCGCAGAGCACGGCCGCCGGGTCGCGATCGCCGGACGCAGCATGCGGAACGCGTTCCACACCGCTCGGCAGCTCGGCTACCTGCAGGTGCCGGACAACATGATGCTGCGCCTGGCCAAGGCCGGGGAGGACCCTCGCCTCGTGCTGATCACGGCCGGCAGCCAGGGCGAGCCGGTCTCCGCGCTCGCCCGTTTCGCGGCCCGGCGGCACCACCTCGTCAACGTGCGCGACGGCGACTGGGTCGTGCTCTCGGCCCGTCCGATCCCGGGCAACGAGCGCCTCGTGCAGCACACGATCAACAACCTCTACCGGAACGGGGCCGAGCGCGTCTTCTACGCCGAGTCGGACCACGTGCACGTCTCCGGGCACAGCTATCGCGACGAGCTGCGCGAGATGTTGCTGATGACGAAGCCGCAGTTCTTCGTGCCGGTGCACGGCGAGTACCGCCAGCTGTACCTGCACGCCGAGCTCGCTCGAGAGGTGGGCCTGCCGCCGGAGCGGATCCGGATCATGGAGGACGGGCGCATCCTCGAGGTGGGGAAGACGGATCTCCGGGAGGGCGGCGAGAGCGGCGCCGGGCTCGTCTACGTCGACGGGCTCGGCATCGGCGACGTCGAACAGGTCGTGCTGCGCGACCGGCAGCTGCTCGCCGCGGACGGGGTGATGGTCGTCAATGTCGCCCTCGGGCGCGATTCCGGCGCGCTGGTCGGCCGCCCCCAGGTCATCTCACGGGGCGTGATCGCGCCCGAGGCTGCGCCGGCGCTCGAGGACGAGGCGTCGACCGCGGTCGTCCACGCGCTGCGCAACGGCGACCGGCGCGAGGACCAGAGCGTGCTGCGCGAGCGCATCCACCAGTCGCTCGCCAAGCTGGTGCTGCAGCGCGTCGGCCGGCGGCCGGTCGTCGTGCCGATCATCACCGAGGTCTGAGCGACGGCCGTCCGCCGGCAAGGTGACCCTTCCGGGGTTGGGATGGCGGCCGGGTGCCGGCGAATGGCCTCTCGGGCTCAGGCGGGGCCACGCGCGACCAGGCAGGCGTCGAGTCGCGCCGCCAGCTCCTGTGGCTGTGAGAGCGCGAGGCAGTGTCCGCCGGGCAGCACCTCGGGTTCGA
>JBAPVZ010000324.1:0-5759 GCA_049283435.1 Candidatus Dormiibacterota bacterium | reverse complement strand
GAGATGTCCTCGCCAGCGCGCGCGACCCGTGCCTTCTGAAGCGGAATCAGGTACTCGCCGGTCGGCACCGGCTCCTTGTACATGCGGTAGAGGCGCTTGTGCTCGAAGAACAGCACCGGGTCGGGGTCGCGGATCGCGGCCAGCAGCAGGCCTTTCGCCTCGTAGGGGCCGGACGGGATCACGATCTTGAGACCCGGCGTCGCGAAGCGGGCCTCGATCGACTGCGAGTGGTAGAGCGCGCCGTTCGACGCGCCGCCCATCGGAGCCCGCACGACGATCGGCATGTTCCAGTCCCCGTTCGACCGATACCGGAACTTCGCGATCTCGTTCGTGATCTGACTGAACGCCATGTGGGCGAAGTCGGTGAACTGCATCTCCGCGATCGGGACCTTGCCGGCCAGCGACATGCCGCCCGCGAAGCCGGCGATCGACGATTCGGCGAGCGGCGTGTCGACGACGCGGCCCTCGCCGTACTTCGCGTAGAGCCCGTCGGTGACGAGGAAGACGCCGCCCTTGGCGCCGACGTCCTCGCCGAGCACGACGACGCGCTCATCGCGCTCCATCTCGCCGCCGATCGTGTTGTTGAGCGCCTGCACCATGTTCAGGTTCTCGGTCGGCGCGTCCGCTGCCGGCTCGATCGCCTGCGGCACGTCGACTCCGTAGACGTTCGTCAACGCCTCCTCGGGCTCCGCGTCACGCGAGCTCATCGCGGTCTTCGTCGCCGTGTTGACCTCGTCCTTGACCCGCTCGTCGATCTCCCCGAGCTTCGCGTCGTCGAGGATGCCCTCGTCCCTCAGCTGCTCCCGGTAGCGCACCAGGCAGTCGCTCTTGGCGAGCGCCTCCAGCTCCTCCGCCGAGCGGTAGCGGCGCTGGTCGTCCTCGGAGGAATGGGCGCCGAGTCGATCGACGAGCGCTTCGATCAGGGTCGGTCCCTCGCCGGCTCTCGCGCGCGCGACCGCCTGCTGCGCGACGTGATAGGTCGTGACCGGGTCGCGGCCGTCGAAGGTGACGCCCCCGAACCCGTAGCCGAGCGCGCGCTGGGCCACGTGCTCGATCGCGTATTCCTTCCGGTAGGGCGTCGAGATCGCGAACTCGTTGTTCTGGCAGACGAAGACGACGGGCAGACGCTGGATGGCGGCGAAGTTGAACGCCTCGTGGGCATCGCCCTCGGCGCCCGCGCCCTCGCCGTAGCAGGTCATCGCGACCTGGTCGGTGCCGTCCTGCTTCAACGCCCACGCGGCGCCCGTGGCATGCACGAGCTGGGTCGCGAGCGGAGACGCATTGGAGATCATGTTCAGATCGCGGTTGCTGAAGTGGCCCGGCGTCTGCTTGCCCCCGGACTCGCGGCCCTCCGGTTTGGCCAGCACCGCGAGCATCAGGTCGAGCGGTGTGGTGCCGACCCGCATGCAGAAGACGACGTCGCGATAGTAGGGCGCCACCCAGTCGTGGCCGGGCCGCAGCGGCCACGCGGCGCCGACCTGGGCCGCCTCGTGACCGGAGCCGGAGAGGACGAAGGGAGCGCGCCCCTGCCGATTCAGGACCTGGCAGCGGGCGTCGATCTGGCGTCCCAGGAGCATCAGGTGATACCACTCGAGCAGCGTCTTCTCGTCGACGTCCGTGTCCCGCCAGCTCACCGGCTCCTGGTAGTACCAGCCGCTGGACTGGCCCCCGGTCCGGGGCAGCTCCTTCGTTTGTGCCATTCCTCGCCTAACTCCCGAAATCCGGGGGAGGGCCGCTCGCCCTCCGCCTCAGATGTTGATGGCCACTCCGTCGACCGCCATCGCGGCCTCGCCGATCACCTCCGAGAGGGTCGGGTGGGGGTGGATGTTCCGGCCGACCTCCCAGGCGTCGCCCTGGAAGAGCTGAGCCAGCCCCGGCTCCGCGATGAGCTCGGTCGCCTGCACGCCCACGATGTGGGTGCCGAGCAGCTGACCGGTCTCGGCGTCGGCGACGAGCTTCGCGAAGCCGTTCGGCTCGCCGTGGATCAGGGCGCGGCCGATCGCCTGGAACGGGAAGCGGCCGACCTTGACCTTATGCCCCTGGTCGATCGCCTGCTGCTCGGTCAGACCGACCGACCCGATCTGCGGATGCGAGTAGGTGCAGCGGGGGACCAGGTTCTGGTCCATCGGATGCAGCTGGAGGCCGGCGATGTCCTCGGCGGCGATGATCGCCTCGTGGACCGCGGCATGCGCGAGCAGGTAGCCGCCGACCGCGTCGCCGATCGCCCACACGCCCTCGACGTTCGTGCGCTGCCAGTGGTCGACCGTGACGAACCCGCGCTCGTCGATCGCGACGCCCGCCTCCTCCAGGCCGATGCCCCGGTTGCGGGCCTGGCGGCCGACAGCGACGAGCAGCTGGTCGGCCTTGATCTCACCGCCCTCGAGCTGGACGGTGACCCCCTTGTCGGTGACGGTCGCCCCGGTCACGGAGGCGCCGACGCGGACGTCGATCTTGGCCCGCTTGAACATCTGCTCGACGACCTTGGACACGTCCTCGTCCTCGAGCGGGACGAGCCGATCCAGGGCCTCGATCAGCGTCACCTGCGTGCCGAGCTGGTTGTAGAAGGTCGCGAACTCGACGCCGATCGCGCCGCCGCCGATGATCACGATGGAGGCGGGTGCCTCGTTCGCGTTGACGGCGGTATCGGAGCTGATGATCCGCTTGCCGTCGAACGGCATGCTCGACAGCTCCTTCGGCTCCGATCCGGTCGCGACGACGAGGGCCTGCGTGGTGAGCCGCCGGTCGCCGGCCTGGATCGTGTGCTTGTCGAGGACCTTCCCGTGCGCACGCACGACCTCGACCTTGTTCTTCTTCATCAGACCCTCGACGCCCTTCGTCAACTGCTTGACGATGCCGTCGCGGCGATTGCCGACGCGCGCGTAGTCGAAGCTCGGATCGGAGACCTTGATGCCGAACTCGTCGCCGCGCTCCGCGACCTGATGGAACAGCTCCGAGGAGTGGAGCAACGCCTTGGTCGGGATGCAGCCGACGTGGAGACAGGTCCCCCCGAGCTCGCCGGCCTCGACGAGCGCGACGCGCTTGCCGAGCTGGGCGGCGCGGATCGCCGCCGTGTAGCCGCCGAACCCACCGCCCAGAACCGTGACCTCGAACTCGTCAGCGGCCATGACCACTCACCTGGATTGCAGATCGCACGATGCCTCAGTCTAAGCGTCACCGCGAACCGAACCGCGCCGCTTCGAATTGCGCGTCGAGGCCGGCCGAGCCGGTCGGTCGGGCATCGGGCCGACCACCCGGACGCCGGCCTCAGCGCTCCTGCCCGGTCGCCGGCTCCTCGCCTCGGGAGCGCGGGTCGTTCTGCCAGGCGAGCGCGAGCGCGATGCCGACGGCGAGCGCGCCGGCCAGGAAGAGCGACCCGGCGAGGCCGAACAGCGGGTGGAACGTCGACGCCCAGATCAGCAGCCAGAACGCGATCAGAAGGTTGCACCAGCCCCAGACGACGTTGAGGACCGCCGACGAGGGGTTGCGGAACGGCGTCCGATGCCGCTTCCCCGTGATGCCCTTGACGAAGTGGGGGACGCCGTTGCCTGCGAAGAGGCCGGCGACGACGGCGAGCACGTACGCGATCCACATGGGGGTCTCCTCTGCGAGCGACGGATGCGGGACCAGCATGCGCTCGCGGAGCCGGGGCGTTGCTCGGCGGAGCCACGACGTGCCGCGGCCGGCGCCGCGGCGGTACCCTCCCTCCAATGGCACCGCGAACGGCCCCGCCCTTCCGTGCCGATCACGTCGGC
The DNA here is from genome assembly GCA_049283435.1 of Candidatus Dormiibacterota bacterium. Taxonomy (GTDB): domain Bacteria; phylum Chloroflexota; class Dormibacteria; order Dormibacterales; family Dormibacteraceae; genus CAVTSA01. The sequence goes on along the minus strand of JBAPVZ010000324.1, from coordinate 2,007 downwards.
AGCCTGCTGCGGCCCCCGGAGCTCCTCCAGGCGCGGACGCAGGCGGCCGCCGGCGACATCACGCCCGCCCGGCTCGCCGAGGTCGAGGATCGGGCGATTCGCCGCATCGTCGCCCGGCAGGAGGAGACCGGTCTGCAGTCGGCGACCGACGGCGAGTTCCGCCGCGCCGCCTGGCACATGGACTTCCTGTACCAGCTGGGCGGCGTCACCAAGGTCGCCGACCAGAACCTGGTCGTCCGGTTCCGCAACGCGCAGGGGACGACGGAGTTCAGCCCCGCCTCGCTTCGCGTCGACGCTCCGGTGCGGCTGGAGCGGCCGATCTTCGCCGATGCGTTTCGCTTCCTGCAGGGTGCCGTGCGCACGGCGACCCCGAAGCTGACGATCCCCTCACCGAGCATGCTCCACTACCGCGGCGGTCGCGCCGCGATCGACCCCGGCGTCTATCCCGAGATGGACGCCTTCTGGGCGGATGTCAGCGGTGCCTACCGCGACCAGATCCGAGCGCTCGCCGACCTCGGCTGCCGCTACCTGCAGCTGGACGACACCTCGCTCGCCTACCTGAACGATCCCGAGCAGCGGGCGATGCTGGAGCAGCGCGGCGAGGACGGTGCGCACCAGCACCTTCGCTACATCCGGCAGCTGAACGCGGCGCTGGCGGGGAGGCCGGCCGGGTTGACGATCACGACGCACCTGTGCCGTGGCAACTTCCGCTCCTCCTGGACTGCCGAGGGCGGGTACGAGTACGTCGCCGAGGCGCTGTTCAGCGAGCTGAACGTCGACGGGTTCTTCCTCGAGTACGACGACACGCGGTCAGGCGGGTTCGAGCCGCTACGCTTCGTGCCGCGCGGCAAGTTCGTCGTGCTCGGTCTCGTCACGAGCAAGCGCGGAGAGCTGGAACGCCAGGACGACCTGCAGCGCCGGATCGACGAGGCGAGCCGGTTCGTCCCGCTCGACCAGCTCTGCCTGTCCCCGCAGTGCGGGTTCTCCTCGACCGTGGACGGCAACACGCTGACCGAGGAGCAGGAGTTCGCGAAGCTGCGCCTGATCGTGGAGACCGCCCGCGAGGTGTGGGGGGCGTAGACCACCCGTCCCCGGGTCGACCTGGTCGGCGCGGCCGCGGACCCGAGCCCGGGGCGCCGGCCGGGCGAGGCTCGGCTAAGCTCCCCGAGTGTCTCTGAGGGTTGGCTGGCGCCAGGCGCTGACCTGGCGGATGGAGCGCCAGCTGCTGCAGCCGATCGGCGATCTCCCCGCCGTACCCGTGGTGCGCCGGCTGGGCGGCGTGCAGGCGCAGGTCGCCTCCTCGGCCGTGCTCGCCGTTCGCGTCAGGCAGCGGAGGTCGAGCGCCGGCGAGGTGGCCGGCGCGCTCGCTCGCGGCGATCTGATCAAACGTGGGCCATGCGGGGCACGCTGCACCTCCTGGTTCCCGAAGACGCGGGGGCGTTCCTGTCGCTGCTCGCTGCCGGCCGGATGTGGGAGCGGCCGAGCTGGGTGCGTGGGTTCGGTCTCGACGCGGACCAGATCGAGCGGCTCCGTGTAGTGGTTCGTGAGGCGCTCGACGGCGCCGCCCTGACCCGGGAGGAGCTGGGCGCCGAGGTGGCGGCGCGCCCCGGACTGGGACACGTCGCCGAGGCATTGCGCTCCGGATGGGGGGCGGTCCTGAAACCGCTCGCGTTTCAGGGCGACCTCTGCTTCGGGCCCAGCCAGGGGAACCGGGTGACGTTCACCCGTCCGGAGCGAGCGAGCCGAGCCTGGCGAGGTGTGCCGGATGCGAACGAGGCGGCGCCCCGGGCGATCGCCGCCTACCTGAGCGCCTATGGACCGGCCACCGCCGCCGGCTTCGGCAACTGGCTGTCGCGGGGCAGGATCGCCAGGCGGCAGCTGCGGGAGTGGTTTGCCGAGCTCGGCGACCGGCTGTCGGAGGTCGAGGTCGACGGCGAGCGCGCCCATGTCCTGGCCGAGGACCTCGACTCGCTGGCCGCCGCCACGCCGCCGCGTTCGCCGACCGTC
>JBAPVZ010000323.1:0-13568 GCA_049283435.1 Candidatus Dormiibacterota bacterium | reverse complement strand
CCCCGGGGCGGCGGCGAGCCGCCGGGCGTTGCCACCGGCTATGCTGCCGGCAATGGCTCGTCCATCTCGTGCGAGGTGATCACGGCATGAACGGTTCGGTACGCACCTTCTTTGTCGCGCTGCTCGTTCTCGTCCTCGTCGTTCTCGGCATCTACGCGTTGCAGAACGGGGCCACGACCGAGGTCACGTTCCTCTTCTGGCGGTGGTCGCTGCCGCGCTGGGTGCCGGCGGCGGTCTTCACCGCAGCGGTCCTCGTCGTGCTGTTCCTGTACGGCCTGTTCTTCGGCGTCGGCTGGCGGTTCCGGCACCGGCGCCTGCAACGGACGGCGAGTGAGATCGAGTCGCGCGCGTCCGACCTGCAGCACGACGTCAACCAGCTGCGTGTCGAGATGTCCCGCGCGCACGGCGAGGATGCCGAGCCGGCGGAGACGCTGCGGCCGCCGATCGACGATCTGCGCTGAGCGGCCGGTACGTCGCCCTCCTGGCTCGCGCCCGGCCCTGCCCGGCGGGTTCGCGCCGTGGACGCCATGCGTTCTCCTGACACCGTGAACGGTCGCGAACCGCATCGACATCCGCTCCCCCGGCCGCCACACGGGTTCCCTCCTGACCTGGCTCGGCTTGGCGCCGGCGACGCGGCGGCTGCCGGCCGTCGCGGCGGTCGGAGGTCTGATGGGGACTGCGTACCGGCGGCGGATCGACGCCGAGGAGGCCCTGCTGCGGCGCGCCCTCCCGGGCGATGCGGACCACGCCGCGCGGACCCAGCGCCTGATCCCGTTCGTCTGGTAGGCCGGGGGCGAGCCGGTCGCCGGTCGAGGGCTGCACTTCACACTGAGAACGACGCCGTCATTATTTGACGCCGGCGTTCCAAGATCGCTACGATGCACCCCGCATGTTGCCGCCAATCGACGCCGCGGCCCCGGCGGTCCGAGCGCTGCCCCGTCCGCCCGGCACGCAGACGGTGGAGCGGGCGCTCGCCGCGCTCGATGTGCTGTCGCAGAGCCCGAACCTCTCGCTGACGCAGATCGCCCACGAGCTGGAGCTGAACGTCAGCACCGCGCGGCGCCTCGTCACGACGCTGGAAGCGCGAGGCTATGTCCGCCGAGCGACGCCCGGCTACGCGCTCGGATTCAAGCTCGTCGAGCTCGCCGGGCTCACGCTCAACCACACCGAGCTCGTCCGCCACAGCCTGACCGAGCTCGATCAGCTCCGGGACCACCTCGACCTGAACGCGAACCTCGCGATCCTGAGCGGCGGTGACGTGCTCCACCTGGCCTACGCGGTGCGCTCGGATACGCCGCGCTACTACACGAGCATCGGCCGGCGGGCGGTTGCCCACTGCACCGCTCTGGGCAAGGTGCTGCTCAGCGCCGAGGTACGCGAGCAGGTGCACGCGGAGATCCGCCGCCGGGGCTGGCGACCGTACACGCCGCGCTCGATCCAGGACTTCGATGCACTCGACCGAGCGCTGGACGAGGTCATCGCCGAGGGGCATGCGATTGATCGCGACGAGCGCACGCTGGGGACGGCGTGCCTGGCGGCCCCGGTTCGCGACCGATCGGGGCGCATCGCGGCGGCGATCAGCGTCAGCGGCGCCGGCCAGCGCTTCGATGCGCTCGGTGTGGAGCGGATCCGCCGCGAGGTCGTCGAGCACGCGCGGAATGTCTCTCTGAAGCTCGGCTGCTTCGATCGTTAGCAGGGACCAGGGACACGATAGGCCCGCGACGTTTGGTGTCCATATATGAATGAAAGCTCCATATTTGACAGATGGTCGAGGGTTGGCTAGCATGCCGTCGCGAGCCTGCCGGCGAGATTTGGTTGACGGCGCGGGCTGGGCCGGTGTGGGAGGTCGCATGAGAGAAGGGCGTGACAGCGAGCGGCGGGGCGGGCGTGGTCGCCACCCCGGGAATCTCCGCCGGCTCGGGTTCCCGGCGACCCCGGCGTGCCTCCCCGCACCGGCCGAGGTCCGGCATCGATGAGGATCGTCGACGCCGGCACGGTCGTCGTCGGCAACCCGTGGAAGAACTGGATCTTCGTGCGGGTCGCGACCGATGAGGGTCTGATCGGCTGGGGAGAGGCGACCGGCGGCCTCCAGACGATGCCGATCGTCGCGGCCGTCGAGGAGATGAAACCGCTCTTCCTGGGCCTCGACCCGCGCGACGTCGGCAACGTCTGGCAGCAGCTCCATCGGGGCCTCTTCCTCCAGGTCAACGCCGGGGTCGCGGGGATCGAGCTCGCGTGCTGGGACCTGCTCGGCAAGAGTCTCGGCGTCCCCGTCTGGCGCCTGCTCGGGGGCCGGGTGCGGAGCCGCATCCGCGCCTACGCGAACGGCTGGTATCGAGGTCCGCGGGAGCCGGACGCGTTCGCCGAGCGTGCTCGCGCGGTCGTCGCGCTGGGGTACACCGCGCTGAAGTTCGACCCCTTCGGCACCGCCTACCGGTATCTGGATCGCGCCGAGGAGGAGCGCTCGCTCGCGATCGTGGCCGCCGTTCGCGACGCGGTCGGCGACGACGTCGACCTCATCGTCGAGGCTCACGACCGGCTCGCCGTGGCGACCGCGCTGCGCATCGGTCGGGCGCTCGAGCGCGCGCATCCACTCTGGCTGGAGACGCCGGTCATGTCGACCGACATCGAGGCGACGCTCGAGGTGGCTCGGCAGCTGCCGGTCCCGGTCGCCGCCGGCGAGCGGTTCCACCACCTGGAGGAGTTCGCTCGCCTGGCTGCCGGCAAGGTGGTGAGCATCGTCCAGCCCGAGGTCTTGAACCTGGGCGGTCTGGGGCCGACGGTGAAGGCGGCCGCGATTGCGGAGGCGCACGAAGCCTTCGTCGCGCCCCACTCGGCCCAGAGCCCGCTCTGCACGGCGGTCAACGCGCAGCTCGGGGCGGCGCTGCCGAACGTGCTGATCCAGGAGACGTTCGACGACTTCCAGGAGCCGTGGACCTGGGACGTGCTGACGGGGGTGCCACGGGTCCACGACGGATACCTGGAGGTGTCCGACCGGCCGGGCTTCGGCGTCGACATCGACGAGGCGTCGGCGGCGTGCCATCCCTACGGCGACACCAACTTCCTGCGCCTTTTCGAGCCCGGTTGGGAGTGGCGCGGCCAGGCGTCGCGACCCGGGGGCGACCGGGCATGACCGAGCAGCTGCGCGGCGTCTTCGCGATCCCGCCGACGCCGTTCACCGGTGACGGCGCGCTCGACGAGGCGGGGCTGCGACGCGTCGTCCGCTTCTGCGTCGACGCCGGGGCGCACGGCATCGTGACCCCGGTCAACGCGAGCGAGTTCGCGTTCCTCACCGACGCCGAGCGGCAGCGGGTCGTCGAGATCGCGTGCGCGGAGGCGGGCGGCGCCGTGCCGGTCGTCGCCGGCGTCGCCGGAACCTGCACCGAGCACGCGCTCGTCTTCGCCGCGCACGCCCGCACCGTCGAGGCCGACGCCGTGATCGCGATGCCCCCGTACCTGCGAACGGCCGGCCGGCGCGAGATCCACCACTACTACGAGGCGATCGCGCGGACGGTGGAGCGTCCGGTCTTCATCCAGAATCATCAGCCGCCCCAGGGCACCGTGCTCTCGCCTGACCTCGTCGCCGAGCTCGTCGACGAGATCCCGCATGTCGAGTACGTGAAGGAGGAGTGCTGGCCGCCGGGCCACCACCTGTCGGCGGAGCTGGAGCGGTGTGGACCGAGGCTGCGCGGGATCATGGGCGGGATCGCCGGTCGCTACCTGCTCGACGAGTACCGCCGCGGCGCCTGCGGGACGATGCCGGCCTGCGAGATCGCCGACCTGCACGCCCAGCTCTGGGAGCGGCTGGAGCGCGACGACGAGCTCGGGGCGCGCCAGCTGTTCGACGCGATGCTCCCACTGCTCAATCTGGAGGGCATGCACGGCGTCGTGCTCTACAAATACGTGCTCCAGCGCCGGGGCCTGATCGAGAGCACGACCGTTCGCCAGCCCGGGCTCTGGCAGCTGGACGCGCACGACGTCGCCGAGATCGACGCCGTGCTCGATCGTCTGCAATCGCTTTTCCGCCTCGCCGCGCCGGCTCAGGCGGGCGGCTGACGGCGTGGAGAAGGGGCACGGAGACCGGAACGTCAGGTCGGCGAGAGCGTTGGCACGGAGGCAGGCGGAGATCCGCCGGGGAGAGGGACGCGTGGAGGTGACAGCGAGCGGTACGACGGGCACGAGCCGGCGCCAGTTCTTGCGGCGCATCGGCGGTGCCAGCGCGGCGCTGGTGGGAGGGCCGTCGCTCCTGCAGCTGCTGACCGCGTGCGGCGGCGGCACGGCGGCGAATCCGAACTCCGGCGCGTCGCCGAACCTGGCCCGGGGCGGCCAGATCACGTTGCTCACGGGCGAAGCATTCGTGCCCAAGGCGGACACCGTCCTGCAGAGCCTGATGAACAAGTGGGCGAGCGAGCACCATGGCTGGACGGTGACCCAGCAGACGGTCGCCTCCGCCGACATGCAGATCAAGGTGCCGGCGGAGATGCAGGCCCAGTCGGGGGCCGACATCCTCGCCTTCTCCTACAACTGGGCCTGGCTCTACGAGTCCTCCTGCGTCGACGTGAGCGCTCAGGTCAAGTCGCTGATCAAGAAGAACGGAGCCCCCTTCTACGAGGCGATCACGACGAGCAACCAGGTGAACGGGGTCTGGCGGGCGTTCCCCTGGACCTACGGAACCGCCGCCTGGGTCTATCGCAAGGACCTCTGGGGCCAGGTCGGGAAGTCCACGTTCGTCTCGACGTACGACGAGCTCCTCTCGGCCGGCAAGCAGGTGCTCGCGAAGTCGCACGTCCCGCTCGGCGTCTCGCTCGGTCACGCGAGCGGCGACGCGAACATCGTCTGGTACCCGGTCCTGTGGGCGTTCGGCGGTCAGGAGGTCGACAAGGACGGCAAGACGATCGCCCTCGACTCCCCGGCGACCCTGAACGCGGTCGAGTGGGCGATCGAGATGTGGAATGCGGGCGTCGAGTCGCACGCGACGCTTTCCTGGGACGACACCGGCAACAACAAGGCCTGGTCCGCGCACTCGATCTGCGCGACCGTGAACTCGTCGAGCATCTACACGAACGCGCTCCCCGGCGGCACCGCGCCCGACGCCGTGCTCGCCTCGACGACGGGGGCGTCGGCGACGCTGTCGGGTCCGAAGGGGAACCCGTCGATGCCCTCGCCGACCTCGATGGCGGTGATGAAGTGGTCGAAGAACCCGGGGGCCGCCGCCGAGCTGCTCGAGTTCCTGCTGCAGAAGGAGAACTTCTCTCAGTACCTGAATGCCGACGGCGGCGCGATCGCCTACCCGAACGGCATCCTCGACGACTCGTCGGTCTGGACGAGCAGTCCCGTCATGAAGGCGTTCAACCAGGGCATCAAGACCTCGCGCTGGGTCGGGTGGCCCGGCCCGCCGCACCGGGCGGCGTCCCAGGCGGAGGCGCAGTACGTGATCGTCGACATGTTCGCGAAGGCGGTCCAGAGCCCGAGCGACCGCAAGCAGGTCGTTCAGCAGGCGGCGAGCCAGCTGCAGGCCTTCTACAGCCGCCCGCAATGAGCGGGGTCGCCAGGGGAGGGCGAAGAGGACGGCGCGATGGCCTCGTCTAGCGCCGCCGTGCGGAGCCGGGTCGGGCTGACCTCGCGCCTCACCGGGGGTTGGCTGGACCGGCAGGGCGTCCTCGGCTACGTGCTGCTGACGCCGGCGCTCGTCCTGCTCCTGATCTTCCTCGCCTACCCCTTCGTGTACGGCGTCTGGCTCGCGATGACGGACGCCGAGATCGGCGTGCCGAGCCACTTCGTCGGGCTCGCGAACTTCGTCTACCTGTTCGGCAGCGACCCGATCTACCGCGAGACGCTCGTCAACACGTTCGAGTACACGTTCGTGACCGTCGTCTTCAAGTTCTTTCTCGGACTCATGATGGCCGCCGTCCTGAACCTCGGCTTCCGATTCAACCGCGTCGTCCGCGCGGCGATGCTGCTGCCCTACATCGTCCCGACCGTGATGTCGACGCTCGCCTGGCTCTGGATGTACGACTCCACGTACAGCGTCATCAACTGGATGCTGCTGCACTGGTTCGGCGTCCACGGCCCGATCTGGCTCTCGACGAATCCCTGGCCGATGATCTCCCTGATGCTCGTCAACATCTGGCGCGGCGTCCCCTTCTTCGGCGTCCTGCTGCTGGCCGCCATGCAGTCGGTGCCGCAGGACCTCCACGAGGCGGGGCACATGGACGGCGCCAACGCGTTCCAGCGCTGGCTCTTCGTCACCATCCCGACGATCCGGCCGGTGATCCTGATCACGACGCTGCTCACGATCATCAGCACCTTCAGCGACTTCCAGGTGATCTGGATCCTGACGCAGGGTGGTCCCGTCAACTCGACCCAGGTGCTCGGCACCTACGCCTTTCAGACCGGGATCGTCGGCACCTCGATCGGCCTCGGGGCATCGGTTGCCCTGACCATGTTCCCCCTGCTCGTGATCATGACCGGAGTCGTGCTGTGGCTACTGCGCAGAGACTAGGCACGCGGGACGGATCGCCTCGCCGGCGCAAAAGGCGCGTCCAGAGCCGGCCGGTCCTCTTCTTCTCGGTGCTCGGCCTCGCCTTCTTCATCGTCTTCATGCTCTTCCCGTTCTACTGGATGCTGGTCGCCTCGGTGAAGCCGAACGCCGACCTCTACAACCTGCACGCGAACCCGCTCCTCCTGACCCGGATCACGCTGTCGCACTACACGTACCTGTTCCAGCAGACGGACTTCCTCCGCTGGGTCGCGAACTCGATCCTCGTCACCGTCGTCAGCTGCGGTGGCTCCCTCGCCTGCAGCATCCTGGCCGGCTACTCGCTCGCGCGCCTGCGATTCCGCGGCGCCGGACTGCTCGGCTGGGGGATGTTCGTCAGCTACCTGGTCCCGCCGACGCTGCTCTTCCTGCCGATGACGGCCGTGATGTCGCAACTCCATCTGCTCAACAACCTGTGGGCGCTCATGCTCAGCTACCCGACGTTCCTGATCCCGTTCTCGAGCTGGCTCTTGATGGGCTACTTCCGCGGCATCCCCGTCGAGCTGGAGGAGGCGGCGGTCGTCGACGGCTGCACGCGCATCCAGGCGATGCTCCGGATCGCGATCCCGCTCGCCATCCCCGGCATCCTGAGCGCCGCGATCTTCGCCTTCACGCTGAGCTGGAACGAGTACCTCTATGCCCTGACCTTCATCAGCTCGACGTCGCTGAAGACGGTGCCCTACGGCGTGCCCTCGGAGCTGATCCGGAATGACTCCTACTTCTGGGGATCGTTGATGGCGGCGGCGCTGCTCGGGTCGATCCCGGTCGCCGTGCTGTACTCGTTCTTCGTCGACAAGTTCGTCGGTGGGATGACCGGCGCGGTCAAGGGATGAGGAGGAGCCGATGAGCGAGGCGTTGTTCTGGCAGGTGATGGGCGGGCTGCTGCTCCTCCTCGGCGCCGTCTCGCTCGCGACCGCGGTCTGGCTGCGGGTGCGGCGCGAGCGCTACACGATGCCGATGCTCTACGGGATCGCCGGACTGCTCGTGGGGGGCGTGCTCGCCGTCGTCGTCAGGTAGCACGGTGATCATCCTGGCGACGGCGCGGGTGTCGCTCCGAGACCGAGCTCCCGCGTCGAGATTTCGCGCATCCGGAACTTCTGCACCTTGCCGGTGACCGTCATCGGGAATTCGTCGACGAACTTCCAGTGGCGCGGGATCTTGAACGTCGCGATCCGGCCCCGGCAGAACTCGGTGAGCTCGTCGCCGGTCGTCCGCGCACCCGAGCGCAGCTTGACCCAGGCCATCGTCTCCTCGCCGTAGCGCTCGCTGGGGACGCCGATCACCTGCACGTCGGAGACGTCGGGGTGCCCGTAGAGGAACTCCTCCACCTCGCGGGGGTAGATGTTCTCGCCGCCGCGGATCACCATGTCCTTGATACGGCCGACGATCGCGAGGTAGCCCTCGGCGTCCATCGTCGCCAGATCCTCCGTGTGCATCCAGCGCGCGTCGTCGATCGCCCGCTCCGTCGAGCCAGCGTCGTTCCAGTAGCGCAGCATGACCGGATAGCCGCGGCTGCACAGCTCGCCGATCTCGCCGCGCGGCACGACGCGGCCGGTCGTCGGGTCGACGACCTTGATCTCGACGTGGGGGTGCACGCGGCCGACGGTCGCCACCCGCTTGTCCAGCGGATCGTCGGTCGTCGTCTGCGTCGTCACCGGCGAGGTCTCGGTCATGCCGTAGCAGATCGTCACCTCGGGCATGTGCATCTGCGACTGCACCTTCTTCATGACCTCGATCGGGCAGGGGGACCCGGCCATGATCCCGGTGCGCAGGCTGGAGAAGTCGAAGTCGGCGAAGTCGGGGTGGTCGAGCTCGGCGATGAACATCGTCGGCACGCCGTAGAGTGACGTGCACCGCTCCTCCTGTACCGCGGCCATCGTCGCGAGCGGGTCGAACGCCTCGCCCGGAACCACCATGCAGGCGCCGTGCGTCGTGCACCCGAGGTTGCCCATCACCATGCCGAAGCAGTGGTAGAACGGCACCGGGATGCAGACCCGGTCCGCCTCGGTGTAGCGGCAGGTCTCGCCGACGAGCCAGCCGTTGTTGAGGATGTTGTGGTGGCTCAGGGTCGCACCCTTCGGGAAGCCGGTCGTCCCTGAGGTGTACTGAATGTTGATCGGGTCGTCGAACTGCAGCGCCGCCTCGCGCTCGGCGAGTGCCGACTCGTGGAGGCCGTCGCCGTCGCGCAGCAGCGCCGCCCAGTCGTCCTCGAGCACGAGCACCTGCTCCAGGGCGGGCAGCCGGTCGCGCACCTCGGCGAGGATCTCGACGTAGCTCGTGGCCCGGAACCCGCGCGCGAGCACGAGACAGCGCACCTCCGCCTGGCGCAACGCGTACTCCAGCTCGGACGCCTTGTAGGCGGGGTTGACGTTGACGAGGATCGCGCCCATCCGTGCCGACCCGTACTGCAGGATCGTCCACTCCGAGCGATTCGGCGCCCAGATCCCGACGCGGTCCCCGCGCTCGATGCCGCGCGCCATGAGGCCGCGAGCGCAGCGGCTCGTCTCCGCCCAGAGCTCCCGGTAGGTGAGCCGCAGGCCCTGCGGGCGATCGACGAGCGCCTCGCGCTGACCGAAGCGCTCGACCGCGCGCCGCAGGTTGCCGCCGATCGTGTCGCCGAGCAGCGGGGCACCGCATGCCCCCTGCACGTAGGAAGGATCCGGCATCGTTCGTGCCTCCCACCGATGAACGCCGTCGCGCACAGCATGCCACCGCGGCGGCCGTTTGTCGTCAGCCGGCGGCGGGGAGGGACGGTTGCCCGCACCCGGCCGCCGGGTCGGATCGCGCACCGGTCGGCGGCGCTGGAACCGCTACGCTGCGTCGCGATGACCCAGACGCCCACCGCCGAGCGCATCGAGGCCGCGGCGAGCTCGATCGACCCCGTCTTCCTGGACACGCCCCAGTACGTCAGCGAGCCGCTCTCCGAGGCGGTGGGGACGCGCCTGGTCGTCAAGGTCGAGACCCAGAATCCGATTCGCTCCTTCAAAGGGCGCGGTACCGACTACCTGCTCTCGGCGCTGACCGACCGTTCGCCGCTGGTGACGGCGTCGGCCGGGAACTTCGGCCAGGGACTCGCCTACGCCGCCCGTCGCCGCGGCATCCCGGCGACGATCTTCGCCGCGCGCTCGGCGAACGCGCTCAAGGTCGAGCGGATGCGCGCGCTCGGGGCCGAGGTGCGCCTCGAGGGCGACGACTTCGACGCCGCGAAGGAGGCGGCCCGCGCGTTCGCCGCACAGCGCACCGCGCGCTTCGTCGAGGACGGCGCCGAACCGGAGATCGCCGAGGGCGCGGGGACGATCGCTCGCGAGCTGACCCGGGGAGCAGAGGCGTTCGACGTCCTCGTCGCGCCGCTCGGCAACGGCGCGCTTCTCACCGGCCTCGGCACCTGGTGTCGCCACATCTCGCCGCGGATTCGCATGGTCGGCGTGTGCGCCGCCGCGGCGCCCGCGATGGAGCGGTCGTGGCGGGCCGACGCGGTCGTCGCGACCGGGTCGGCCCCCACGATCGCAGACGGCATCGCGGTGCGTGCACCGGTGCCGGCCGCCGTGGCGTGGCTCCGGCCGGTGCTCGACGAGGTCTGGCTCGTCACCGAGGAGCAGCTCGTCGAGGCGATGCGTCTGGCGTTCACGCATCTCGGGCTCGTCGTCGAGCCGGCCGGCGCAGCCGGGCTGGCGGGCTGCCTCGCCCATCGCGACGAACTGGGCGCCGCCACGGTCGCCGTTCCGCTCTGCGGCGGCAACCTGACGCCCGAGCAGGCGGCGCGCTGGCTGCGGTGAACGGCGCCCGGCGGGCGCTCAGGCGAGGTCGTACACCCAGGCGTCGGTGCCGTAGCGCGTCCGGACCAGCTCCTCCGCCTCGGCGAGCTCGTCCGGTGCCACCTCGTCCTCGATGACACCGCCGACCTGCCTCGCGAACGACGCTGCCAGGCGTGCGATGACCTCCTCGCGGGGGGAGATTCGTCTGCAGGCGAAGGGGACCGACGCGGCGCGCGGCACTCGTGATCCCCTTGTCGCTCAGCTTCTCCTTGCCGATCCGGAGCACCTCGAGCATGCGGTCTGAGTTCAGGTCGTAGGACATCGTCGCGTGGTGCAGCACGGCGCCCGGCCGGCGCGCCTGCGCGGCCCCGCCGATCTTGCCGCCGGCCGACGTGATGTCGTTGATCGGCTCGTACCAGGCATCGACCCCGAGCTCACGAAGGGCCACGATCACCCACTGGTCGAGGAACGCGTACGACTCGACGAACGACAGCTCGTCGACGAGCGCATCGGGCGCGTACAGCGAGTACGTGATGATGTTCTGCGGCTCGACGAACATCGCGCCGCCGCCCGTCATGCGGCGCATGATCTGGATCCCGTAGCGCCCGGCCGCCTCGGGATCGACCTCGTTGCGCACCGATTGGAAGCGGCCGAGCACGACCTCCGGCTCGACGCGGCCCCAGAACCGGAGCGTCGGTGGGCGCCGGCCGTTCCCGACGCGCCGGGTCAGCACGTCGTCGAGCGCGTGGTTCAGCGGGGAGGGAACGGGTAGCGGCCGGATCAGCCGCCACGAGTAATCGGTCCAGGTGCTCACGCGAGCGCTCGCTGCACGGCGACCGAGATCGCGTGCGGATCGAACCCGATCAGATGGGTCCCCGCCCCGACGGCTGCGTTGATCCGCCGCTCGATCTCGCCACCCGGCAGATCGCTTGGTGCGCCGTCGAGCGACGAGGCGAGCGCCGGGAGCGCCTCCGCCGGCTCGAGGAAGAAATCGCCCGAGATCTGCACGTTCGCGAGCCGACCTTCGCGCACCTCGCAGTCGACGACGACCAGCTTGCCGCCCGGAACCTTGTACTCGCCGTGCATCCCGAGTTCGGATCCTACGAGCGGTTCGATCCGCCCGGGGGTGGACACGCGGCAGGTGGGCGGTCCAAGATAACGATCACCTGACCGCGAGTGGCTGCTCGCGGCATGGCTGCATTCGGGGGAACCATGACGAACGTTGTGATCGCAGGCATTCGATGCCTGGGGAGGCGATGACCTGTGCCGCACTCCTATTGCTGCTGGCTGCCGTCGGGCCGCTCGCGTCGGAGGCAGACCTCGAGATGATGACCGTGACACGGCGGGGACGCGCGAGCGTCGCAGTGGCGGTCGGCGCCGTGGCGCTGCTGGTGGCCACCTCACTCTTCCGGCTCGCAGGCCCGAGCGGGCTCACGCCGGTGCGCCCGGCCGCGTTGCTGCACGCGGCGACCGACGTCTACTACGGGACGAGTCTGGACTGGGCGGGCTATGACGCGCATCCCGGGACGTTCACGCAGGTCTCCGCCCGCTGGACGCAGCCGAGCGCGAGCTGCGGGTACTCTGCGACGTCCTATGCGAGCTTCTGGGCGGGGATCGACGGCGACGGCAGCGGCTCGGTCGAGCAGACGGGGACCGACGCCGACTGCCTGAACGGCACCCCGAGCTACTACGGGTGGTTCGAGCTGTATCCGCGGGGGACGGTCGAGCTGAACGGCACCGTGCGCCCCGGCGACTCGATGTCGGCAACCGTCACGGCGTACGGCGGTGGTGCCTTCCAGCTGACGATCATCGATTACACGGAGAACTGGTATTACCAGACCACGCAGTACGTCTACGGCGCCGGTCTGCTCTCCGCGGAGGTCATCGCCGAGGCACCCTCGACGAATTACGGCGTGCTCCCCTTGACTGACTTCGGCACCGTCAACTTCTCGTCGGCGACGGTGAACGGTTACCCGATCGGCGACTTCGCGACCGAGGGGCTGACGATGGTCGAGGGTGGCGCGGTGAGAGCGGCGCCGACCTATCTGTCCGGTGCTGAGAATTTCACCGTCTACTGGGAGCATTCCTGAACTGCTCGTCGGGATGCCTTGCGCAGCCGGTGCCCCAGGCGCTACGGTGCGCCTGCGTTGGTCCGGCAGGAAGCCGTCCACGTCTCGCGGAGGAGTCGATCGGGTGGTCGGCACCACGTCGAGCGAACGACCGTACGCAAGCCGGACTGCACTATTGGGGGTTAGGTACGAATGGATCTCGTACTGGCATGGCCACGCGCGCTGATGGTGGCGATCGCTGTGCTCGTCGCCGGGCTGCTCGGGCTCGCGTTCTCGAGCGGCAGCGGCACCCAGCGGGCAGCCATCTCGATCGGGCACGCAGCGCTTGCCCGCGCACCGCTCGACCACGCGCCGATGCTTCGGGTCACGAACGGAACGAGCGAGAATTGGGCCGGCTACGACGCCCATCCGGGCAAGTTCACGCAGGTGTCCGCGAGCTGGACCGAGCCGACCGTCGCCTGCGGCGCGTCCGAGACCTCGTATTCCAGCTTCTGGGTCGGCCTCGACGGCGGTGACGCGAACAGCGCGAGCGTCGAGCAGACGGGCACGGACGCGGACTGCAGCAGCGGGACCCCGACCTATTACGCCTGGTACGAGATGTACCCCGCGTACCCGGTCGACCTCCAGCACCCCGTGCAGGCGGGCGACGCGCTGTCGGCGAGCGTGACGACCGACGGCACCGGGTTGTTCACGCTCACGATCGCCGACACGACGCAGGGCTGGACATCGAAGACGCAGCAATCGTCGAGCCAGGCGAGCCTGCTCTCCGCCGAGGTGATCGCGGAGGCGCCGTCGAGCACTTCCGGGGTGCTGCCGCTGGCGAACTTCGGCACCGTCGACTTCTCCGCCTCGATGGCGAACCAGGCGGCGCTCGGGTCGTCCAGCCCCGAGGAGCTCGTCATGCAGACGGGCAGCACGGTGAAAGCGCAGCCGTCGACCCTCTCCGGCGGGGAGAGCTTCAGCGTGAGCTGGCGGCATTCCTGACCGGCGCCGGCCGCACGGGCCGGACGACGAGTGGTCCTCGACGTGTCGGGCGTCGAGCGGATAACATGTCGCGCAACACGCGGCGTCGGCAACTTTGGGGGTTGATGCAGATGATGGCGATCGGTGGAACGCCGCGCGCGCTGCGGATGGTGCTCGCGGTCTTCGCGGCGCTCGTGGTCGCCCTGGCGGCGGCGGGCGGCGGCGCTCGCGCGGGCGCCGGGC
>JBAPVZ010000322.1:0-2385 GCA_049283435.1 Candidatus Dormiibacterota bacterium | reverse complement strand
ACCTGGTCGCGATCCTTGGACTGACTGGATGGCTTGGGTACGCTCGTATTGTCCGCGGCACCGTACTGTCACTGAAGCAGCTGCCATACGTCGAGGCGGCGCAGGGGCTCGGAGCGTCGTCGATTCGGATCTTGCTGCGCCACATTCTGCCTGGTGTTTGGGCTCCGGTGATCGTGGTGGCGACACAACAGGTTGGCACGATGATGATCGCAGAAGCATCGTTGAGCTTCCTCGGCGTGGGCGTGCCGCCGACGATTCCCACCTGGGGCTCCATGATCTCCGATGGGCGCAGTTACGTTGAATCGGCCTGGTGGTTGTCGACGCTGCCCGGCCTGGCACTGATGGTCACGGTGCTCGCTGTCTACTTCTTCGGTGATGGTATCCGCGACCTGCTAGACCCTCGGTTGGGGCAGTAGCGGCGGGAGAATGAACATCCCCAGCCGAGTTAGGCTCGGCGTCGGAAGAAGTGCGCGAACACGTAGGCGCCGAATGCCGCCAAGCGGTCGCCATCGCAGCGCGGGGCGCGACCGGCTGCCGGCATTCGGCCCCAAACTTCCAGTCGATACGCGAGTCAGCGGGTCAGCCGAGCTGGTCGGCGAACGCGTTCGTCGCCCGCACCAGCTCAGACGTGAGTCCCGGCTCGTGTGCTGAGTGGCCGGCGTCGGCGACGACGCGCAGGTCCGCCTCGGGCCAGCGGGCAGCGAGATCGAAGGCACTGACCGGCGGACAGACGAGGTCGTGCCGCCCCTGGACGATGACCGCGGGCAGCTGCCGGATTCGTGCGACGCCGTCGAGCAGCTGGTCAGGGTGGTCGAGGAAGCCGCCGTTCACGAAGTAGTGGTTCTCGATCTGGGCGAACGCGAGCGCGTTCCGGTCCTCGCTCAGGTGGGCGACGAACTCGGGATCGGGGAGGAGGTGCGAGCACGCCGCCTCCCAGCGCGACCACGCCTTCGCGCAGCGCAGCGCCAGGTCCCGATCCGCCCCGTTGAAGCGCCGCTCGAACGCGAGCAGGAGATCGCCGCGCTCGACGAGCGGGATCGGCTCCACGAAGCGCGCCCACTCCTCGGGGTGGAAGTCGCTCGCCCCACGCTGGTAGAGCCACAGCAGCTCGCGGCGCCGGAGCAGGAAGATGCCGCGCAGCACGAGGCCGGTCACGCGTTCGGGGTGGGTCTGCGCGTAGGCGAGCGCGAGCGTGCTGCCCCACGACCCGCCGAAGACGAGCCAGCGCTCGATGCCGAGCCGTTCTCGGATCGTCTCCAGGTCCCGGACCAGATGCCAGGTCGTGTTCGCGACGAGGTCGGCATGCGGCGTGCTGCGACCGGCGCCGCGCTGGTCGAGCAGGACCGTGTGATAGCGGTCGGGGTCGAAGAAGCCGCGGGCCTCGGGGGTGCTGCCGCCGCCCGGGCCGCCGTGCAGAAAGACGGCGGGCACTCCGCGCGGGTCGCCGACCTCCTCGACGTACAGCGTGTGCCCATCCCCCACCTCGACTTGGTGCGTCGCGAACGGTTCGCGGATCTCGTAGGGCGGCAGCCGCTCGGCGCCGGTCACGCGGGCCGCACCGTCGAGGAGGGGCAGAAGTCGTTGAGCACGCATTCCTCGCAGCGCGGCCGCTTCGCGTCGCACACGCGCCGGCCATGGAGGATCAGCCGCAGCGAGAGGCCGGTCCACTCCACGGGTGGCACCATGCGGCACACGATCGACTCGATCTTCACCGGATCGGTCGTCGCGACGAGCTTCAGCCGGTTGGTGAGCCGCGTCACGTGGGTATCGACCGCGAATCCGGGGACGTCGAACGCGACGCCGAGAATCACGTTCGCGGTCTTGCGCCCGATGCCGGGCAGCGTCGTCAGGTCCTCCATGCGCGGCGGCACCTCACCACCGAAGCGCTCGACGATCGCCCGGGCGCAGGAGATGATCGACTTCGTCTTGTTGCGGAAGAATCCGGTCGGCTTGATCAGCTCCTCGACGTCCGCCGGGTCGGCCTCGGCGAGGGCCGCCGCATCCGGGTAGCGGGCGAACAGTGCCGGCGCGACGAGGTTGACGCTCCGGTCCGTCGTCTGCGCCGACAGGATCGTCGCGATCGTCAACTGGAACGCGTTCTCGTGGTCCAGCTCGCACGCTGCGGGGTAGATCTCCGCCAGCCGGCGCACGGTCTCCGTGGCCCGGGCCGCCGCACCGCGCGGGGCCCGCAGCACGGGGCGGCGCCGCCCCGTAGTCGCCTTCCGGCGCTCAGGCGGCAAGGAGCCGCCTCGCGATTGCGGCGACCCGACCCGGCTCGGCCCGGCCCTGGAGCCGAGCGTTCACTGCCTTCATGACCGCTCCCATGTCGCGCGGGCGGCTCGCGCCGAGCTCCCGGACGACGGCGGCGACCTCGCGCTCCAGCTC
>JBAPVZ010000321.1:0-4176 GCA_049283435.1 Candidatus Dormiibacterota bacterium | reverse complement strand
GGATCGCTCCGACCACGAGACGATCCGCAGGGATGCTGCAGCGTGGCTGGAGGCCCATAGGGACCCTGATCTCACCGTCCGCGAGCGGTGGGCACGTCTCGCCACCTCCCGCCGGGGCTTCCCGAGCCGGCCGCGGGAGTGGCTCGGCCGGGCAGGCACCGACGCGATCCCGCGCACCGTCCTCGGCGAGCGCGTGCTCGGGCTCCCCTCGGAGCACCGGCTCGACGTCGACGTGTCGTTTCGCCGGCTGACCGTGAGGATGCAGCGGAAGGAGGGTTGACCTATGGAGCTCGAGCTGGGGCCGGAGCTGCGCGCGTTTCGCGAGGAGATGCGCGCGTGGATCGGCGAGCACGCGCCGGAGGGGCTCACGGAGCTCGCCGACTGGTCGGCGGTCGGGATGGCGGGGTCGGCGCGCAGCATCCGGCCGCAGACCTACGAGCACCCCGCCTACCGGCATTGGGTGCGCGAGCTGCAGGACGCACGGCTGATCTGCCCGCAGTGGCCGGAGAGTGTCGGCGGCCGGGGATGGGAGGGAGCGCAGGTCGCGATCTTCAACGAGGAGTGCCATCGGGCCGGTGTCCCGCGGATCCGGCGCGGTATGGGAGAGACGCTCGTCGGCCCCTCGGTGATCGTCCACGGCAACCACGAGCAGCGGGCGCGCCTCCTGCCCGCGATCATCGAGGGTCGGGACGCCTACTGCCAGGGCTTCTCGGAGCCGAACCACGGCTCCGACCTGGCCGGCGTCGAGACCTCGGGTGAGGTCGACGGCGACGAGCTCGTCATCACCGGCCAGAAGGTGTGGACGTCGGGCGCCGACCGCGCCAACTCGATCTTCGTCCTCTGCCGGACCGAGCACGCAGCGCCCCGGCATCACAACCTCTCCTACGTCCTCGTGCCGCTGCACGACAACCACATCGAGATCCGGCCGCTCCACCAGATGTCGGGCGCATCCGAGTTCTACGAGGCGTTCCTGGACGGCGCCCGGGCACCCCTGACGAACGTCGTCGGCGGGCCGGGCAACGGCTGGCAGGTGGCGATGACGACGCTCGGGTTCGAGCGGGGCGGCAGTGCGACCGTGGCCCATCTCGCCTACGAGCGTGAATTCTGGGAACTGGTCGAGACTGCGCGACGGCTGGGCCGGGACCGGGATCCGCTCGTTCGCCAGCAGCTCGCGTGGGCGTTCTCGCAGGTGCAGATCATGCGCTATTCCGGCCTGCGCACCCTCGCCCAGATGGCGGCGCGGCGCGAGCCGGGACCGGAAGCCTCGATCAACAAGCTGTTCTGGAGCGAGTACCACCGGCGCCTCGGTGAGATCGCGATCGACATCGTCGGGGCGGGCGCCCTCGTGCGGCCGGACGGGGAGGGGTACACGACCGATCGCTGGCAGGACGTGTTCCTGTCCAGCCGGGCGGGGACGATCTACTCCGGCACCAGCGAGATCCAGCGCAACATCGTCGCCGAGCGCGCCCTCGGGCTGCCCAAGGAGCCCTCGGCGGCGCCGGGAGGACCTGCGGGTGGATCGAGATAGCCGCGCCGGAGCCCCCGCTGCCCGCCGGCAGGGCCATCGCGTCGCCTCCGGCGTCCATCGGGAGGAGCTCCCGGACCGCGCGCTGCCGGGAGGAGCTGTCCACGCGAGACGGAGGGGGACCAAGCCATCATGAGCATGCTCGAGGATCGGGTCGCGATCGTCACCGGCGCCGGGCGGGGCATCGGCGCCGGCATCGCCAGGCTGTTCGCGGCCGAGGGCGCGTCCGTCGTCGTCAACGACCTCGGCGTCGAGCTCGACGGCACCGGAGCGAGCACCGGTCCGGCGCAGCGTGTCGTCGACGAGATCGAGCAGGCGGGCGGGCGCGCGGTTGCGAACACCGGCGACGTGTCCGACTTCGCCCAGGCCGAGGAGCTCGTCCGCCAGTCGATCGAGACGTTCGGGAAGCTGGACGTGCTCGTCAACGTGGCGGGGATCCTGCGCGATCGCATGGTCTTCAACATGTCCGCCGACGAATGGGATGCGGTCATCCGGGTGCACCTGCGAGGGACGTTCAACACGACCCGGCACGCAGCCGCCTACTGGCGTGGTCTGCGGGAGCCGGCCGCCCACCACCGGCTCATCAACTTCACCTCGGTTTCCGGCCTGCACGGCGCGCCCGGGCAGCCCAACTATGCCGCCGCCAAGATGGGCATCGTCGGCTTCACGTACTCGTGCGCGAACGGGCTCGGCCGCTACGGCGTGACCGCGAACGCGATCTCCCCGGGAGCGGCGACCCGCATGACGGAGTCGGTGCCCGACGAGCGTCGCCGCCTGCCGGGCGACGACGAGCGCGCTCCGGAGAACGTGGCTCCGGCCGTGACGTTCGTCGCCAGCGTGCGGTCCGACTGGCTGACCGGGCAGGTGATCGGCGCCCGCGGCTACGAGGTCTCGCTGTACAACACCCCGCAGCCGATCCGTCAGGTGACCTCGGCCGGGCCCTGGGACCTGGAGCGGCTGGCGACCACGATCGAGCGCAGCTTCGGGCCTGCCCTCGGGCGGTCCGCCGAGGTGCCGGCTCCGGCCGGCCCCGCGCCGGCAGGGCGAGCCGGGTGAGCGAGCGGAGCGGACTGGTGGGCGGCGAGATCGAGGCCCCAGACCTCGCCTCGCCGGAACGGCTCCGCAGCCTGTTCCACCCGCAGAGCCTGGCGCTCGTCGGTGCCTCCGACACCTCCGGCTGGTCGCGCAACGTGTACCAGAGCCTGCGCACGGCGGGCTTCGAGGGGACGTTCGTCCCCGTCCACCCGCATCACCCGACGGTCTTCGGCATCCCCACGCGGCCGAGCCTTCGCCACCTCGATGCTCCGGTCGACCTCGCGTTCGCGCTCGTCCCGACCGACGCGGTGGAGCAGGTCGTCGACGATGCCGCGGCCGCCGGGGTGCGGAACCTGGTCGTGCTCGCGTCCGGCTATGCCGAGCGCGGCGAGGAGGGGCGGCGCCGGGAACGCGCCCTCATCGAGCGGGCGACGAGGCACCAGATCACCGTGCTCGGCCCGAACGGGCTCGGGTTCATCAACGCGACGGCGAAGGTCGCCCCCTACGGGCTGACGGTCGCGCCACCCCTGGTCGCCGGGCCGGTCGGCGTCGTGCTGCAGAGCGGGGCGCTGGCCAGCGCCGTGCAGACGTTCTCGCGCAACCACGCGATCGGGCTGAGCCTGCTCGTCTCCATGGGCAACGAGGCGATGGTGACGACCCCCGACGTCATCCAGTACCTGATCGAGGATCCCTCCACGCGGGCGATCGCGCTCTTCCTGGAAGGCGTACGCCACGCCGACCGCTTCGCCGCCCTCGCGCGCAAGGCCCAGGCGGCCGGGAAGCCGATCGTCGTGCTCAAGATCGGACGCAGCCCAGGCGGCCGGCGGACGGCGCTCGCCCACACCGGCGCCGTGGCCGGGGACGACGCGGTCGCCGACGCCGCTCTGCGCCAGCTCGGCGTGATCCGCGTGCGCAGCCTGGAGGAGCTGCTCATCACCGCCGGCCTGCTCGGCTATGGACCCTCGATCCCGGGGCCCCGGATGGGGGTGATCACGGCCTCGGGCGGTGCGTGCGACATCATCGCCGACCGCGCGAACGAGGAGGGGGTCCAGATACCGCCGTTCGACGCGCGCACGGTGGCGGCGCTGGAGCCGCTGCTGCCGCCCTTCACGAACGCGCAGAACCCGGTCGACGTGACGGGATTCGGGCTCGCTCATCAGGGGCGGGTGCCGATGGTGGGCACACTGCGCGAGGTCGCGCGCGATCCCAACCTCGACTTCGTCCTCCTCCTCGGCCCGCTCATGCCCTCGACACCCTCGCCGGACCCGGCGGCCGACGTCCAGCGGCTCGACGAGCACGCGCGGGCGTTCGCCGACGCGCCGATCCCGGTCGTCTCGTGCCGGACGACCTGCACCGACCTCGACCCGACGGCGAGGGAGCTGTTGCTGGCCCGGGGGATGCACCAGCTGGGCGGGCTCGAGTTCGCCCTGTCGGCGATCGGTCACTCGCTGCGCTGGCAGGAGCGGCGCCGGCGCCTCCGCCCTGCGCCGGCCACCGAGCCGGTACCCGTCCCCGGCTGGATCGGCGATCTGCCGCCCGGGCCCTGGGCCGAGACCGACGGCCGCCGGCTGCTCGAGGCAGCGGGGGTCCCCCTCGTGCCGGCGCGGCTCACCGGC
>JBAPVZ010000320.1:0-1651 GCA_049283435.1 Candidatus Dormiibacterota bacterium | reverse complement strand
CCCGCCGGGCTCGGAGCTGCTTCGCGGCGCGATCGCGATCGTGCCGGCGGCGCTCGGCGGCCTGCTCGGGGCCGTCGTACGCAGCCGGTCCGAGCCGTCGGTGCTGGAGCGGATCGCCGACGATCTGACGCCGGCGACCGGGGTCCAGGCGATCGACTTCGGCGCCATCGTCCGCGCCTCGCGGGTGCTGTTCCCGATCGTGCCGGCGATCGTCGGCCTCGCCCCGCTCGCCGCCGCGACGCACACGGTCGGCGGCGAACTGCTCGTCGCCGTCGTCGCGATCGGCATCGAGGCGCTCTGGTTCCTGCTCCTGCGCGCGCTGCCGCTCTTCGAGGTCGCCTGATGGCACGAGCGGCACGACCGGCGGAGCGAGCGGCGGTCGACCCGAGCGCGGTCCTGGAGACGCACCGCCTCGTCAAGGACTACGGCGGGACGCGCGCGCTCGGGCCGATCGACCTGCTGGTGCGGCCCGGCGAGGTCGTCGCGCTGCTCGGTCCGAACGGCGCCGGCAAGTCGACGCTCCTTTCGATCGCCGCCGGTCTGCTCGAGAAGACGTCGGGGGAGGTTCGCGTCTGCGGCGGACAGGCGGGCAGTCTGCTCGCTCGCCAGCACGTCTCCTACGTGCCGGACACCCCGGTGCTGTACGACGACCTCAGCATCGGCGAGACCGCGGAGTTCGTCGCGCGGCTGCACGGCGCACCCGATTGGGCCGACCGGCTCGACAGCCTGCTGGAGCGATTCGGCCTGGACGACCGCTCCGACGCGCTGCCGGCGATGCTGAGCCGCGGGCTGCGGCAGCGCGCGGGCCTCGTCATCGGCCTGGCCCGGCCGTTCCGTCTGCTGCTGCTCGACGAGCCGTTCGCGACGCTCGACGCGGGCAGCATGCAGCTCGTCGGTCAGGTGCTCGCCGAGTCGGCGGCGGCGGGGGCGGCGATCCTGCTCTCCTCCCACCAGCACGACGCACTGCCGACCGACTGTCGCCGGCTGCAGCTCGTCGAGGGCCGCCTCCAGCGAACCGGCTGAACCGCTCCGGCGGATCAGGCGGGAGGGAGTGGCGCCCGCAGCTCGACCGCTAGGTCCCGGGGAGCGGTGAGGTGCCCGCGCGCCCAGGCGGCGACCGAGCGCTCCTGCGTGAAGAGCACGATCTGGCGATCGGCCGCCAGCTGGTGGAGCAGGCCGAGCAGCGACGCGGTTCGCTCCTCGTCGCTGTGGACCGTGACCTCGTCCAGGAGCAGCGGAGCCCGCTCGCCGCGCCCGGTCAGGTGCTCGACGATCGCGATGCGCAGCAGCAGGTAGATCTGCTCCTGCGTACCGCGGGACAGCGTCGCCGCGTCGCGCCACGCGCGCTCGGCGCCGCACACCCGCACCTCGAGCGTCGCCGGGTCGACGGTCGCGTCGACGTAGCGTCCTGAGGTGACCGCGGGCAGCCACCGCTGCAGCGTGTGCACGAGCACCGGCGCGATGTCGCGGTGCACCCGGTCCTGCGCCGCCTCGAGGAACGTCTTCGTCAGCTGCAGCGCGCGGTCGAGGGCCTTGACCCGGATGACCTCCTGCTCGGCCCGGCGCTGCGCCTCCTCGGCCTCGGGGACGCTGCACGTGTGGGCCGGGTGCTCGTCGAGGCGGCCGCGCGCGTGGTCGGCCTGGCTCGCGG
>JBAPVZ010000319.1:0-4275 GCA_049283435.1 Candidatus Dormiibacterota bacterium | reverse complement strand
AGCGCTGGTCGCTCGCTCCCTGCATCAAGGCGGCGCTCGAGCTGCAGGGGTTCGCGGTCGGCGAGCCGCTGCACCCGCAGCGGGCGCTCGCCGGCACCGATCGCGAGGAATTGCGGCAGGCGCTGCTGGAGTTGGACCTGGTGGGAGATCCCAGCCATGCCCGCTAAGCGCATCATCCCCTGCCTCGACGTCGACGCCGGCCGCGTCGTCAAGGGCGTGCGCTTCGTCGAGCTGCGCGACGCCGGGGACCCGGCCGAGCTCGCCGCCGCCTACGATCGCGCCGGCGACGACGAGATCGTCTTCCTCGACATCACCGCCTCCTCTGACGAGCGCGCGATCCTGCTCGACACGGTCGCACGCACCGCCGACCAGGTCTTCATCCCGCTCACGGTCGGCGGCGGCGTTCGTACCGTGGAGGACGTGCAGGAGCTGCTGAGCCATGGCGCGGACAAGGTCGCCGTGAACTCGGCCGCGCTCTCCGACCCGACGCTGCTGACCCGGGCGGCCGAGATCTTCGGCGAGCAGTGCGTCGTCCTCGCGATCGACGCCCGTCGCCGGTCCCTCGAGGAGGGCGGCGGCTGGGAGGTGCACTCGCACGGCGGCCGGCGACCGACCGGCCGTGACGTGGTCGCCTGGGCGAAGGAGGGCCAGGAGCGGGGCGCGGGGGAGATCCTCCTCACCTCGATGGATCGCGACGGCACTCGCGACGGCTACGACCTGCCGC
Source organism: Candidatus Dormiibacterota bacterium (assembly GCA_049283435.1). Classification (GTDB taxonomy): domain Bacteria; phylum Chloroflexota; class Dormibacteria; order Dormibacterales; family Dormibacteraceae; genus CAVTSA01. The sequence continues at coordinate 3,551 of JBAPVZ010000319.1, read as the reverse complement.
TCACGAGGGCCGTGTCGTCGGCGGTACGACTTCCGGTCGTCGCCTCGGGGGGCGCCGGCAGGGTCGAACACCTCTACGACGCGATCGTCGAGGGGGGCGCCGAGGCGGCACTCGCCGCGTCGATCTTCCACTTCGGCGAGCTGTCGATCGAGACCGTGAAGGCGGATCTGGCCCGGCGAGGCGTGGAGGTGCGACGGTGAGCGACGTCGTGGCTCCCGACTTCTCCAGGGGGCTGGTGCCGGCGATCGCGCAGGACGCCGAGACCGGCGAGGTGTTGATGGTCGCCTATCTCGACGAAGACGCGTGGCGGCGGACGCGGGAGACGGGCCGCGCCTGGTTCCACTCGCGGACGCGCGGCCTCTGGGAGAAGGGGTCGACGTCGGGGCACTACCTGGACGTGCTCGAGATGAGGCTCGACTGCGACCGCGACACCGTGCTGCTCAAGGTGCGCGCGCACGGACCCGCCTGCCACACGGGCGAGCGCTCCTGCTTCTTCACGACGGTCCCCGACGCGGCGGCCGGCTAGCTCGTTGCGGTACTTCGAGGACTTCGGGGCCGGCGATCGCTGGACGTTCGGTCCGGTCGAGATGTCGGCGGACCGGATCATCGCGTTCGCCCGCGAATGGGACCCGCAACGGTTCCACGTCAGTGAGGAGGGGGGCCGCGACAGCATCTACGGCGGCCTCATCGCGAGCGGTCTGCACACGATGAGCGAGGTCATCCGGCTCTACGTGGAGGGCCTCCTCCTGGACACCGCCTGCCAGGGCTCTCCCGGGTTCCGCAACTGCCAGTTCCTGCTGCCGGTGCGGCCGGGCGACTCCCTTTCGGCCGAGCTTCTGGTTCGCGACACCGCTGTTCGCGCGCAGCAGCCCGACCGCGGCTACCTCTCCGCCGTCGTCACCGCGAGCAACCAGCGCTCGGAGCCCGTCTTCCACCTCGAGACGACCTTGCTGATCGCCTGCCGTGGCGCCTCCGCCCGCGAGGTAGGCTGAGCCGCGGTCCGGCGCGGCCGGGCCGGCGGTCGTAGGCTCGACGGCGGGCGTCCGCCGCGGGTGCCTACCCCACGAAACTCCGCAGGCGCCGTTTCGCGGGGGGCCCGGGAGTATGGGCTCCCGGCGGACCACGGTTGGCCGGTCCTCGCGCCGTCCTTGCGGACCTCTTGCAATTCGTTGTGGCTTTCCGGACCCGATTCCTGATCCGATACGAGGTATCGAAACCCTGAAGAAACCGAGTCCCGATCTGATCACTCCCCCCGCGGACGCGCGGGCCAGGCGCCCGCACCTCTACGGCATCGACCTCATGCGCATCATCGCCGTCATCGGCGTCATCGCGCTGCACTCGGTAACGCTCGTCGACAGCTCGACGAGCCTGGCCGCCAACGGCTTGCTCGTCGTGCTCCACGCGAGCCGGGAGCTGTTCTTCGCCCTGACCGCGCTCGTGCTCGTCTACAACGATCGCCCGAGTCCCGATCGCTGGCACGGCCTTTTGCGGTTCTGGCGGCGCCGCTACTGGCTCGTCGTCACCCCCTATGTCGTCTGGTCCGCGATCTACTTCGTCGCCAACGGAAGTCGGTTGAGTCCGTTCGCGAACACGCTGCTCGCGTTCGGGCGCGACCTGCTGACGGGGGGCGCCCGCTACCACCTCTACTTCCTCCTCGTCTCCATGCAGCTCTATCTGGTGTTCCCGCTGCTGAAGGCGCTGCTCCGCCGGACGCGGGGGCACCACGCGTGGCTGCTCGCGATCAGCGTCGCGGTCCAGCTCGTATTCGCGGGCGCGGTGCACGCGCAGCTCGCGTTGCCGGGACCGCTCGGCTTCTGGGTCCGCAACCCGGACAGCCTGCTGCCGAGCTACGTCGCGTTCATCGTCGCCGGGGCCCTGATCGCCGAGCACCTCGAGATGCTCTCCGCCTGGGTGCGCCGGTGGTGGGCGCTCGCCGTGCTCGGGGCGCTGGCCGGCATCGCCCTCGCCGGCAGCACGTACTTCCTGCAGGTGGAGCGCCTCGGCGAGGCGCCGTCGCTCGCGGCCGCCGTGTTCCAACCGGTGCTCGTCGTGGAGAGCCTGGGCGTCATCCTCGGGATGTTCGCGGTCGGCGAGGGGTGGGCATCGCTGCGGCGCCCGCGCTGGCTCGCCGCGCTGATCAGCGACGGCGCGAGCTCGTCGTTCGGCATCTACCTCGCCCACCCGCTCGTCCTGCAGGCGCTGATCGTCGTCGCTACCGCGAATGGCGCGGTGGCGACGCTGACGGCGAAGCGCGAGCGCGTCGTCGCGCTCACCGCACTGCTCGTCGTCACCCCCGCCGTGCTGATCGCGACCTGGCTCCTCGTCTCCGTGCTGCGGCTGAGCCCGCTGTCGATCGCGCTGACCGGCCGCACCTGGGCACGCCGCGACCGTCGCCGGGCGGCGACCCGGGGCACTACTGTCCGGCGTCAGGCGATCTGGGGCGGCGGCGCGAGCATGATCGGGCTCTCGATGCTGGTCGCGCTCGTCTTCGTCACCCAGGTCGTGCTCGACGCCCCGGCCCAGCACGCGCTCGCGGCCGACGGCGTGCCGGCGCCGACCAAGACCGCGTTGCCGCAGCCGACGCCGTCGGCGACGCCGAAGCCCGCCCCCGGCATCACCGTTTCCGACGTCAATGTGACCGCCGGCGGCGCGGCTCGCGCCTACCAGGTGCTTGCGCCGGCCGACCCCGCCTCGTCATCCCTGCCGGTGATCGTGTTCCTGCATGGGCTCGACGCGACGATTCAGCTCGAGGAGGGGCGCGACGGCCTGACGCCGCAGGTCGTCGCCGGCAACGCGATCCTCGTCTACCCGATCGCGGAGAACGAGGAGTGGAACGACGGCGAGGGAGGCCGCTCGGCCGGGGTCGACGACGTCGGCTTCCTGACCGCCGTCATCCAGCAGGCGGCCAAGCTTCCGAACGCGGACCCGACCCGCGTCTTCCTCGCCGGGTTCAGCCGCGGCGGCCGTATGGCCTACCGGATCGTGTGCCAGAATCCGAGCCTGGTCGCGGGAGTGACGATCATCGCCGCGCTGCCGGACAACACGTGCGGCAGCAGCGGGGCGCCGCTGTCGCTGCTCCAGATGGGGGGGACGCTGGACTCCCAGGTCCCCTACACACAGGTGCAGGACGAGGTCGCGACCTGGGCCGCGCGCGACAGCTGCAAGGCGACACCGAGCCGCAACGCCGCGAGCCCGGCGATCACGACCTACGCCGGCTGCGCCGAACGCACGAGCGTGCAGCTCGCGACGTACCAGGGGGGGACGCACGTGTGGCCAGGCGGCAACGGCGAGGCGCTGCCGGGCCCGATCGTCTGGGCGTTCTTCTCCGCGCTGCCGGGCCGGGGCTGAGCGGGGGAAACACTGCGGAGCTGCTGCGGAGCGCCGTGGCTGGGTCAGGGCCGAATGCCGGCGACCGTGCGCTTCCCGGGGCGAGATAGCGACCGAGCGCCGGCATTCGGCCCCAAAGTGCCACGTTCCGCGGGCGCGCGCGACTGCATGAACATGCACGGATTCTGTATATTCATGCGTCACATGGCGAAGCTGAAGGCGGC